>JAYULN010000604.1:0-18970 GCA_043763525.1 Hymenobacter sp. | reverse complement strand
CAGGCCGGTGTAGGCCTGCAGGTCCACGGTGGCATTTTCGGCGCTGAGCTGGGCCTGGGTTTGGGCCTGGCGGGCGTTCAGCAGGTTCAATTCCAGCTGCAGCAAGTCGCTTTGCGAGAGGCGGCCCAGCCGGTACCGCTCCTGACCAATGCGCAGCAGCTCGGCCGTGGCCTGGGCATTCTGGCGGGCCACTTCGGCGTTCACCTGTTGCAGCAGCACGTCAAAATACAGCTCCGTTACGCGCTGGGCAATGGTTTCGCGCTCTTCCACGTACTGCCGCTGGCTTTCCTCGAAGCGCAGCGGCTCGATGCGCCGGGCCCAGCGCAGGGCATTGAACTGGCCCAGCGGCTGGGTCAGGCCCAGGGTAAACGGCTGGTTGTTGTAGCGCCGCAGCTCGCCGTTAAAGTCATCGAACCGCTGCACCACCGACCCCACCGACACCTGCCCGCCCGTCAGGCCAATGTTCTGGCTCAGGGTCAGGCCCACGTCCGAATTGTTGATGCGCACCGCCTGGAAGCTGGTGGTGCCATCGGGCTGCACCACCGGCGCAATGGCCCGGCTGAAATTGGGCAGCGTGCCCTGCAAGCCCAGCTGCGGACGGTAGTTGGCCTGGTAGCCGCGCCAGGCCCAGTAGCTGGTTTCGCGGGTGGTGATGGCCTGCTGGCCCACCGCCGACTGGCTCAAAGCGAGGCCGATAACCGCCTCCAGCGTCAAGCGGCCGGGCGGCGACTGCGCGGCGGCCGGCAGCCCCAACAACATCAACATCAACCAGAAGAGAAGGTGCGTTTTCATCGTCGTCTCGCCTTAGTTCTTAACCAGCAGCTCCGGCGTGTCCAGATGCTCCTTCATGTCCGACACCACGATTTCCTCGCCCGCCCGCAGGCCGCTCACTATTTGCACGTAGTCGAAGTTGCTGTCGCCGAAGCGCACCGTGCGGCGCACCGCCCGCCCCTCCGCCACCACAAACACCGGCTGCTCCTTACCGCCCTGGTAAAACGGCCCGTTTTTCACGCGCAGCACGCCGTGGTGGGCGCGGGTTATCACAAATACATCGGCCCGCAGGTTGGGCCGCAAAGCCGGGTGGCGGGGCGTGTCGAGCTGGGCATAAAACGTCACCACGCCCTTTTCCACGCTCGGGCTGATGCTGGCAATGGTGCCCCGCAAATCGGTGTCGTTGATGCGTACCCGCACGGGGTCGCCCTGGTGTAGGGCATCGGCGTAGGTATCCGAAATCGTGGCCCGCACCCGGAAGCTGCTCAGGTCGGCCACTCGCGCCAGCGCATCGCCGGCCTGCACCGTCGTGCCAATGCTCTCGTTCACCCACGTCAGCACGCCGGGCTGCCGGCTGCTGATGTCGGCCTGCCGCAGCTTGGCGGCCAGCTCCGAAATGCTGCGCTGCTGCATGGATACCGTGAAGCCCAGCTCGCGCACATCGGCCGCGTTCGAGCGCCGCTGGGTCTGAATCTGGCGGGCCAGGCGCTGGGCTTCCAGCTGCGCTACGGTCAGGTTGAGCTCGGCCTGACGCACATTTTCGGCGGTGCCGCCGCCCATTTTCAGCAGCTGCTGCTCGTCGCGCAGGGCCGATTGCAGGCTGCGCACTTTCACGGCCTGCACCTGGGCCTGGGTCCGCAGGTCGTTCAGGCTGCGCTCCAGGTTGAGGTGCAGCTGCGAGTTCTTGTTCTGGTTGCGCAGCTGCTCGTCGTCGAGCTTGGCCAGGGTCGAGTTGGCCAGCTCCTTGTCGAGCTCCAGAATGGTTTGGCCGGGCTGCAACCGCGCCCCCACCGCCACCGCCACCCGCCGAATGGTGCTCTGAATCGGGCTGGTCAGCACCGCTTCGCGGCCCGGAATAATGGTGCCGGCGGCCGTCAGCGCCGCGTCAACTTCGCCGGTTTCCACGGTGGCCGTCAGGATATCACCCCGGCGCAGGCTTGGGGTCAGCACCGTTCGAAAAGCCAGCACCGCGCCCAGCGCCAGCCCCACGGCCCCAACTACCGCCAGCCAGCGGCGGCGCTTGCGTTGGGTTTGAATCGAATCGGCAATGGCTCTGTCCATTTTCGTGCAACAAGAAAGGAGATTTCCCTATCTGTTGCCAAGCCGCGTGCCATTTATTTAATCAATTGATTTTCATAATCTTGTTACCTAATTCCACTCTGTGGGAAATAAAAAAGGTGTCCATTTCTGAACACCTGTGCGCAAACCGGACAGTAGCAACGCACCAGCTGGCATCTTACCGTTGGCCGATGGCAGGAGGATGGTGCGGTAACGGTCCATGCCGGTCTATGTCGCGTCGCTCCCGTACAGGTCGTCCTTGAGAGCCTCTCTGATAAATTGCTTCTCGTAGTGCCGGTTGCGCCGGCTCTTCTTGGCATCGGCCCGCTTGCCGTTGCGCTTATCCACCACAATTTCGCCGAGCCGGTTGAGGTCGTCAATTGCTTTGATATCGTTGGGCGAGTTTCGCTTGGCCATGGCTGTTTCTAGCCCAACCCGAATGCCTCCCAAAAGTTGGCCTTAGCGCGGCACGCTGCTCTTTCGGAGTTACACTCCGAAAGAGCAGCCTTGAACACATCGCTAGGCCAGCACTTGGTACACCACAAAGGCCGCCACATACGCCAGCCCCGTCATGTAAATCAACTGGGCCAGCGGCCAGCGCCAGCTCTTGGTTTCGCGGTAAGTTACGGCCAGCGTACTCATGCACTGCATGGCAAACACGTAGAACACCAGCAGCGAAAACGCCCGCGCCGGCGTGAAAAACGGCTGCCCATTCGCGTCTTTTTCGGCCCGCAGCTTCTGTTGCAGCGTGCCCATGTCGGCATCCTGGCCCACACTGTAGATGGTAGAAATGGTGCCCACAAACACCTCCCGCGCCGCAAACGAAGTGAGCAGCGCAATGCCAATTTTCCAGTCATACCCCAGCGGGCGGATGGCCGGCTCCAACATGTGGCCAAAGGAGCCAGCGTATGAGTTTTCGAGCCGAGCCGAAGCCACCTGACGGCTAATTTCGGGCGCATCCCAGCCTTTGGCCGCCGCCTGCTGACGCACCTGGGTTTCGGCCGTTGCCTGCTTTTGGCCCGGCCCGTAGCTGGCCAGCACCCACAGCAGCACCGAAATGGCCACAATCACCTTGCCCGCCTGAAATACGAAGGCCTGCACCTTCTGGTAGATGGTCAGGCCCACGTTCTTCCAGCGCGGCCACTGGTACACCGGAAATTCCATGATGAAGTAGCTCCGCTCCCGCGCCTTCAGCACCTTCTTCAGCACCCAGGCCGAACCCAGCGCCGACAACAAGCCCAGCAGGTACAGACCCATGAGGGCCACGCCGCGCAGGTTGAAGAGGCCCCAGGCGGCGCGGTCGGGCACCACCAGCGCCACCAGCACCGTGTACACCGGAATGCGCGCCGAGCACGACATGAGCGGGGTCACGAAAATCGTAATCATCCGGTCTTTCCAGCTCTCAATCGTGCGTGCCCCCATGATGGCCGGCACCGCGCAGGCCAGCCCCGAAATCAGCGGCACCACGCTCTTGCCGCTCAGCCCAAAGGGCCGCATCAGCTTGTCCATCAAAAAGGTAACGCGCGCCATGTAGCCCGTTTCCTCCAACACGGCCAAAAAGCCAAACAGCAGCGCAATCTGCGGAATGAAGATGAGTACGCCGCCCAGCCCGGCCAGTACGCCCTCGGTGAGCAGCCGCACCAGCGGCCCCGAAAAGTTGGCCTGAATGGCCGCGCTCAGCGCCGAAATGCCCTGGTCAATCCAGTCCATCGGGTACTGCGCCCACGCGAAAATGGCCTGAAACAACAGGAACAGAATGCCCATAAAAATCAGGTAGCCGCCCACGCGGTGGGTCAGCACCTTATCGATGCGGTTGCTGATGGGCTCGCGGGTTTCGGTGCGCGTCACCGTCACCGTTTCCAGCAGAATTTCGTTGATGTGGGCGTAGCGGGCAATGGTTTCGGCCGCCTGCGCCGCCGTGGCATCAAAGCCGTATTGCTGCGTCAGCTCCTGAATGTGGGCTTTGTCATCGGCGCTCAGAAACCCAATTTGGCGATACTGCTGGGCATAGTGCAGCGCCAGGTAGTCGTTGTGCAGGTCGAAGTAATAGCGGATTTGCCGCACCAGCGGCAGCAGCTTTTCATCGGGCTCCCAGAAGCGCACCGGGGGCGCATCCAGCCGCTGGGCCATCACAATTTTGAGGGCCGCCACGCCAATGCCTTTCCGGGCATTCATCGGAATGATGGGCACACCCAGTTCCCGCTCCAACGCCGGTAAGTCAATGTTCACACCGTGGCGCCCGGCCACGTCCATCATGTTGAGGGCCAGCACGGCGGGCAGGCCCAGGTCGCCGAGCTGGGTGAAGAGCAGCAGGCTGCGGCGCAGGTTGCTGGCATCCACCGTCACCACCACGAAGTCGGGGTAGTTGGGCGCGGCCCGGTCGTATAGCAGGTCGGTTATCACCTTCTCGTCCAGGCTCTTGGGATAGAGCGAGTAGGTACCGGGCAGGTCCACAATCTCGGCCCGCTGGGTAGCCGTCAGCTGCGCGAAGCCCGACTTGCGGTCCACCGTCACGCCGGGAAAATTGCCCACCTTCTGGTTGAGGCCGGTGAGTTGGTTAAAGAGCGAAGTTTTGCCGCTGTTGGGGTTGCCAATGAGGGCAATGCGCAGGGGCCGGGCCCCAACCGCCGGGTTCGGGGCGGGAACGGCTACCGTTGCCGTCGAATTGCTCACTAGTGCCGCCATGCGCTGCCTCCTATTCCTTCAGCAAAATGGTGGCCGCCTCACTCGCCCGCACCGACAGCGTGTATTCCTGGTCACCGAGCACCAGCATCAGCGGGTCGCCGAGGGGCGCGCGGCCGCTCAGGCGCACCTGCACACCGGGCACGCAGCCCATTTCCAGCAGCTTCAGCGCCATTTCGGGGTCTTCGAGGCAGCAAATGGTACCGGTTTCGCCCACGCGCAGGTCTTTGGCCGAGCGCCGAGTGGCGGCCTGAGCAGCAACAATTTGCGGGGAACGACGGAATAAAGCCACGGGCAAAGAAGGATAAAGTCTTATTTAGAAAGAGTACAAACAAAGGTACGTTACCAAATGCTTTCTGGCTTGCCGTACTTTTTTAGCGTCCAATAAACCGCTTCATTGGCCCGTATACGAATCCTTGAGGTATGGCTTTTACGTTTAGGTTGGAAAGGCTAATTTTTTCTAATAACTTTCTGCCCCGCAATTTGCAATTTTGTTCGTTACACATACCCTACTATGTACACAAGACTACTTTTAATAGTATTATTTATAGGTACCGCTGCAAGTTCCAGTTGGGCCCAGCAGGCTCAAATCAAAGGGGTCATCCTTGATAAGGACACCAAAGAGCCGCTGCCGTTCTCTTCCATCGGGCTAAAAAATGAGCAGATTGGCGCACTCAGCAACGAGCACGGCCAGTTCATTGTGCCCGCCCCCAGCAAAAACGACGACGACTCCCTCATCGTCGTTGCCCTGGGCTACGCTCGCCGGGCGGTGCTGGTGAAACGCGGCGTGGCCGTGCCCAACCTCACCATTGAAGTACCCAAGCGCGCCGTCGAGCTAAGCAACGTGGTGGTGAAGGCCGGCAAAATCAAAAACCTGGGCCTGGGCTCGCGCACCGACAACCCCGGCGAAGGGATGATTCAGGGCCTGCCCGGCAGTCAGTACGCTTTCTTCGTGAAAAACGATAAGAACAAGCGCCTCGGCAGCGTGCGCACGGTGTCGTTCTACATCGGCGAAAACGGCTTCCCCCGCGAGCCCTTCCGCGTCCGCATCTACAAGGCCGACGGCAACTACAACGCCCCCAACACCGACCTGCTCACCGAAAACGTAGTGGTATCGGCCCCCCAGGGCGGCCAGTGGTACACCGTCGACCTCACGCCCTACAACATTATGGCTCCCGAAGAAGGCTTCTTCGTGGCCATGGAGTGGGTAGTGAGCGGCGATAAGTTCTTCGCCACCAATTTCATGGACGACTACACACCCTATGGCCAGATTATGCGCCCCACCTTCGAGTTCAAGGAAAGCCGCACCTGGAACTACTCCATGGGCAAGGGCTGGAGCCTCATCACCGCCGCCAACAGCCAGGGCCTCCGCTACAACGCCATGATTAAGGCTGAGGTCGACATGATTAAGTAAATCGCTGATTGGTGCGAATTAACCGGGATTTCGCTGATTTCCGAAGTCGCGCTTATCTGTTGATAGAGCAGCTTTCCCAGGTCAGTGTACGTGTCCCGGTCCACGGCTCCGCCATCGGACCGGTTGTTGCTAGAACGAGGGCTGAACGACTGATCCAGCCGGCGCATCCGTGTCCCGGCCGGACGGCTCCGCCGTCGAACCGGAACACGTACACTGACCTGGTAACCGCTGTAATTCAGTCATTTGCGGCACAAACAAAGAAGGCCTTGCTTGGTAGCAAGGCCTTCTTTGTTTGTGCCGCAAATGTTAATTGTGCGACAAGTATGGATATGGATTCACTCTGGTCAAAACCGAGGTCAAACAATCAGCGAAATCCCGACCAATCCGCGGTAATCAATGATTTATTTCTTCCCCAGGCCGGCCATCCACTCGCGGATTACTTCTTCGGCCACCGGCGAGAATACTGGTTTCATCTCGCCGTTCATCAGCATCCACTCTGTTTTGGCAGGTTGGAATAAGTGGTTTACACCGGGCAAACGCTTGGACATGGTATTGTGATTAATGCTTTTCAACTCTTTTTCCAGCGCCGTCAGGTGCATATCGGCTGGGGCTTCCAGGTCGTCGGTGCCGCTGAGGAGCAGCACCGGGCAGTTCACCCGGTCGAGCTCGGCCACGGGGTCGAAAGCCAGAAAGTAACGACGCGCAGGCGTGAGCAGCTGGGCGGCCTCCGCCTGCGCTGCCTTTGGGTCGAGGCCGGGTTGGTCCTGGCGCAGCATGTTGCTCACGATGGCCTGGGCCTGCGGCGGGTTCGTCTGCCGAATAATTTCGTACATGGTGCGTTGGCGCTCGTAAGCCGCCTCCACCACCACCGGGTCGATTTTTTTGGCGCGTTGCTGGGCCACCTGCTGCTGTAGCAGCGTTTGCTCGCCAGTGAGGCCGTAGCCAGCCAGCGATACCACGAAAGCCGGCGGCAGGGGCTGGCCAGCGGCCAGCAGGGCCACGTTGGCCCCTTCGCCGTGCCCCACCACCCCAATGCGGCCAATGTTCACCTCCAGGCGGGAGCGCAAAAAGTTCAGGCCGGCCTGTACGTCACTCACCAGCATGGCGGTGGTGGCCGTGGCCGTGTTGCCGCCCGATTTGCCCACGCCCCGGTCGTCGTAGCGCAACACAGCCACGCCGCGCCGGGTCAGGTAGTCGGCCAAAATGCCCAGCAGGCGATAATCACCCACCGTGCCGTCGCGGTCCTGCGCGCCCAGGTCACTAACCAGTACTACGGCCGGAAAAGGCCCCGTGCCAGGCGGAATGGTGAGCATACCGCTCAGGTTCAGACGAGCTACGGGGTTGTTGATGACGACTTCCTCTTCCCGGTACGGCGGGGCCAGGCGGCCGCTGGGGCCCGAGGTCATTGGCATGGGCGAGTGCCGCAGCAGCACCATCGATTTCACCCCAGCCTGCGTCCAGGTGCCGTTCAACTCGCGCTTCACGGCATCGAAGTGGGCCGCGTAGCGGCTATCTGCCGCCGGCATCCACAGCAGCACCGAGTCGCCGCGCACGATTATTTCCGTCACCATGCGGCTCACTTTCTGGGCCGGCACGTCGAGCGCCGCAAAATACTGCCCTCCCGCCAGCGGTACCACGCTGATAGTCATGTCCAGCTGGCCGCCTAGCATGGATAACTTCCCCTTCCACAATCCTCCCAATGGCAAGCCGTCGCTTGCCTGCGCGCAAGCAATGCTGCCGGAGGCACCGGCGCTTACTGTCCAAAGCAGCACGATTACCCAAATCAAACACCTCTTCATCTGTTTAATACGCTTAAATGGCTTGTGGCACCCGAAAGATAAGCAGTAGATTATACTCCGTAGCTGACTGGGAAAAAGCAGCTTTACTACTCAATTGGCTTCGAGGCAAGAAAACACCCTAAAAACCAACCCATCAAAACACCAATTATTGATTCGTTGCCCCCTGCTGGTCAGCCTTTAGCTGATTGTAGGACAGGGGTGGCTTTGTACACGGCCGACAACACGCGCCGGGCCAACCGGGCAAAAAAGAAGGCCCGCACGCCTAAGCGCACGGGCCTTGCCCGAAACCGGCCCGGAGTGGGCCAGCCGCCAGTAGACGGTCAAGCTGGGAGTCGTTCGTTGCTAATCACCCAGCTTACTTCAATCAACTGACTAACAAACAAAAATAATCAGCTAGAGCAGATTTCACATCAGCGTCCGTGTCCCGGTCCGACGGCTCCGCCGTCGGACCGGTTGTTGCCAGAACGAGGGCTGAACGACTGGCCCAGCCGGCACATCCGTGTCCCGGTCCGACGGCGGAGCCGTCGGACCGGGACACGGACACTAACCGTGGGAACCGCTGTAATAACCAGCTTATTTCTAATTATCCGCTTAAGGCAGGTTATTTGGTTCGCACGGCAATTTCGACCCGGCGGTTCTCCTGGCGACCGGCGGCCGTCGCGTTCGAAGCCACGGGCTGAGCTTCGCCCATGGGCTCCACGCTCACGCGGGCGGCATCGATTTTGCCCTTGGCCACCAGGTAATTTTTCACGGCTTCGGCGCGCTTTTCGCTCAACTCTTTGTTATGGCCTTTGTCGCCGCGCGAGTCGGCAAAGCCCATCACGCGCACCTGGCTGGAGCCGTAGCGCTGGCCAATGGAGCCGGTAATTTGGTTGAGGGCCGCCGCCGCACCGGGCTTGATGTTGGCCTTCTCGGTGTCGAACAGGATTTTCTCATCCACGCTGTACACGTTGTAGGTGCTGTCGCCACGCACCGACACGCCGGGCAGGGTAATTTCCTTGCACTTCACATCGGCCAGCTTGGCCTTGGTCATGTCCCAGGCTTTGTCGACAGTATTGGCGGCACCCGCGGCGGCGGCACCCAGGGTTTTGCCGTCGCGATACACCACGGCGGTATCGGCGGTGGCCTCCTGGGGCTGGTCTTTGGTTTCCGGTTTCTTCAGGTTGTCGCAGCTACCGAGGAGCGTGGCCGCAGCCAGCAGCGAAAGGAAGGATTTTTTCATACAAGGTGAAAGTGGAAGGGGCGTTTTGGAACACGGTCCAGTACGCAACCCCAGCACTTATATTACTTTTTTTAAAATTAATCGGTGTCGTTAGCAGGAACGTAACAAACCAATCAATGCCCGTGAAACATATTTTAACGGGCATAAACCTGCCCTGAAAGCATCATGCGGCGGAATTTACTTTGCCCCCGACTACCCTTCTACCTAGTTCGTTAGGTGAAGATGACGTTGGAATGACACGAAATTTGTAAATTTGCCAGACTACATCCCATTATATTATTTTTGGCAATGATGAAACGCATACCTTTCCTGGCATTATGGGTTCTGTTGCTGCTGCCGGTACTGAGCTGGGCGCAGGAAAACCGCATCACAGGCCGCGTGGTTGATGCCAAGACGAAAGACCCGGTACCCTTCGCCTCCATTCAACTGCGCGAAGAAGGCACCGGCGCGCTCACCAACGAGTATGGCTATTTCCAATTGGCCGGCCTGGAAAAAACCAGCCAGGATTCGCTGATTGTGATGACGCTGGGCTACGAGCGTGTCGCCGTGTTCATCAAGCGCGGCAGCACCGAAGACCTCATCATCGAGTTGAAAAAGCGCGTGATTGAGTTGGGCACCGTGGTGGTGAAAGGCGGCAAAATCAAAAACCTGGAGCTGGGCTCGAACTCGAACAACCCCGGCGAGGGCATGATTCAGGGCTTGCCCGGTAGCCAGTATGCCTTTTTCGTGAAAAACGAGAAGCAGAAAAAGCTTGGCAACGTGCGCACGGTGTCGTTCTACATCGGCGAGAACGGCTTCCCCCGCGAACCTTTCCGCGTCCGCATCTACAAGGCCGACGGCAACTACAACGCCCCCAATACCGACCTGCTCACCGAAAACGTGGTGGTATCGGCTTCGCGCGGCGGCGAGTGGTACACCATCGACCTGAGCACCTACAACATTCCCGCCCCCGAGGAAGGCTTCTTCGTGGCCATGGAGTGGATTGTGGGCGGCGATAAGTTCTACACCACCAACTTCATGGACAACTACACGCCCTACGGCCAGATTATGCGCCCCACCTTCGAGTTTAAAGAAAGCCGCACCTGGAGCTACACCATCGGCAAGGGCTGGAACCTGCTCACGCTCGCCAACAGCCAGGGCCGCCGCTACAATGCCATGATTAAGGCCGAGGTCGACATGATTAAGTAAATCGCTGACTGGCGCGGACCACCGCGCTTGCATTGAATTATCCTTGGCTACAGGCAGAAAAAAAGGCCCTGCTATTCAGCAGGGCCTTTTTTTCTGCCTGTAGCTACTGTTACATAAGCAACTCTTGTGCTTGCTGTTTCAGGTTGTTTCCCGTTGCTGGTCGCGGGTTTCTGGTCGAGTGGAGGGCCGAAAAACACCCAAACATAGAACCCAGAAACTGCCTGTGTAACAGCCGTGGGTTAGAGCGGTTCATCTTCAGGGTGCGTTCCGGTCCGATGGCGCAGCCACCCGCCCGAGGCATCTCAACGATTCCGTTCCGGCGGCAACCGGGCGGACGGCTGCGCCGTCGGACCGGAGCAGGTACACTGTCTCGAAAACCGCTTTGGTATGCTTTGCTCCCACCTGAGCAGCAATAGGGCGCATTCCCCAATTAATGCCTCGCAATTATACTGTTCGCGAAGTGGTTAGGTTAACCCACGGCAATCCGCGGTTTACTTCTTCACCTGAGCCATAATCCACTCGCGGATGGTTTCCTGGGCCTCGGGCGAGAAGTTGGGCTGTTGCTGGCCGTTGACGATTGGCCACTTGGTGAGGTCGGGCTGAAAAAGGTGGTTGACCCCGGCCAGCTTCTTAGCGACCACGGCCTTGTTCTTACCCAGGCCCTTGTTGAGGGCGCTCAGGTTAGCATCGGCGTTGATGGTGAGGTCGGACGTGCCGTTGAGCAGCAGCACCGGGCAATTAACGGCGGCCAGCTTCTCAATGGGGTTGAATGCCAGAAAATAGCGGTAGCGGGCCGAAGTCATTTCGGCGGCGCTGGCCTGGGCAGTCACGTTGTCGATGGCTCCGTTGTTCTGCTTCAGCATGTTGGCCACGATGGCCTGGGCCTGGGCATTGTCGGTGGTTTGACGGATGATTTCGAGCATGGCTTGCTGGCGCTTGGTGGCGGCCTCAATCTGCGTGGTTTCGGTGCCCAGCGTGCGCAGGGTGGTGGCCTGCTGCTGCACCACAATGTCGCGGCCGGGCAGGCCGTAGGCGGCCAGGGTTACCACAAACGCCGGGGGCAGCGGCTGCGCGGCGGCCAGCAAGGCCACGTTGCCGCCTTCGCCGTGCCCTATCAGGCCCAAGTGGGCCAGGTCGATTTCGGGGCGGGTGCGCAGGAAATTCAGGCCGGCCTGGGCATCGCTCACGAGGTCGGCGGTGGTGACGGCGGCGGGGCCGCCCGATTTGCCCATGCCCCGGTCGTCGAAGCGCAGCACGGCCACGCCGCGCCGGGTGAGGTAGTCGGCCAGCAGCCCCAGGGGCGCAAAATCGCCCACGGTACCGTCGCGGTCCTGCGGGCCGCTGTCGCTCAGCAGCACCACGGCCGGGAATGGTCCGGGGCCGGCCGGAATAGTGAGCGTGCCGCTCAGGCGGGCATTCACGGTGAGGTTGCTGAACGTGGCTTCCTCTTCGCGGTAGGGCGGCGTGAGGCGCACATTTTTCGCGTTCATGGCGGGCATGGCGCTGAAGGTGAGCACCAGCGGCACCTTAAAGCCGGGCGATTGCCAGGTGCCGGTCATCTGTTTGCCATCGGCCGACACGCGGCCCACGAAGCGGGTAGCGGCTTCCTCGGCAAACAGGCGCACGGTGTCGCCCTTCACTTCGGCCTTCACGTTCATGCGGCTCACCTTTTGGAGGGGCACGTCGAGGGTGCTATAGTACTCGCCACCGGCCAGTTTTTGAATCCGGAAAATAACTTCGAGCTGGCCGCCGGGAACCTTCAGCTGGCCTTTCCAGAGGCCGTCGAGCGAGGGCGGTTCGGCTTCGGCCGGGACAATGGCCTGGGGTAGATGACTGGCGCGCACGGGAGCGGCCACTGCCAGAAAGTAAATAATGCCGCTAAGCAGCAAAATAGAACGATACATGTTGATTCTCATACAGAAAAAGAGGCCTTACAAGGCAATTCGTAACCCAAAGTTATTTGGGAGATGATACGCCGACTGTAAAATAGCAAAATAAAAACCTTGCCAACATTAGACCCGCCAACAATCGCACAAAAAAAGCCCCCGTTTCGGCATCGAAACGGGGGCTGAGCCGGATAAAACCAGGTGGTTTTACCGGCCGAAGCTGTACGATGCTTTCAGGTAAAAGAAGGCCCCGTTGGCCCCCATCTGCACCATTTGGTAGGGCAGAATGTCGTGGTCGGAAGGCAGGCTGATGGTGGTGTTGTACTTATTGGTAAGGTAGGCGTTGGTGGCCACCCGGTCGTGGTTGTAGGGGGCGGGCACGCCGAGGGGCGCGTGGCCGTTGTCGGCGGCAGTTTCGATGTTATCGGGGCGCACGTTGAACACGTTGCGGGCACCGGCGGCCAGCAGCAGGCCTTTGGTGGCGTGATAGGTTATGAGCAGGTCGGTAACCGTTTTGGGCTTGAACACGAAGTAGTAGGCGCCTTCGTCGAGGCTGCCAAAGTCATAGAACGAACCGAAGTCATAGAACGAAACCTGGCCGAAGCGCGTGAGGCTCACCTGGCCGCCCAGCTTGCGGCCGTCGTAGCCCAGCGTGCCGATAAGCTTGCTCTTGGGGCTGCCGGTGGTGAGCAGCGACAGCTCGCGCTGGCCCACGAAGTCGTTGCCGGCCACGTCATCATTCTGAATGCCCCGGAACGCAACGGGCACATCCAGGCTGCGCAGGGTGGTTTCGTTGAAGTTGGCAGCCAAAGCGGCGTGCAGGGTGCCCCGGCCCAGCGAGGTCGTGTACCGCGTCACCAGGTCGAGGCCTCGGGTGCGGGTGTTGATTGAGTTCGCAAAAAACTGCACGCTGGTGGTGTTGGCCTGTTGCAAGGCCGCGTCGAGCTCGTCGGAAATACCCGCGCCAAACACGTTGGTGAGGCTGATGCGGCTGTCGATGTCAATCTGGTACGCATCGGCCGACAGCGTGAAGGACTTGGCCGGCGTGAGCACGAGCCCCGCGCTGAGGTTTTGGGAGGTTTCCGCTTTCAGGCTACCCAAGCCGGCGGCCTTGGCCACGCCGCTTTGGTTGTTGAAAATGCCCGAGTACGTGGTGCCACTGGTAGTGGGCAGCAGCGAGAGCTGGCTATACACTTGCTGGGCCTGCGAAGGAGCCCGAAAACCGGTGTTGTAGCCAGCGCGCAGGGCCAAAAAATTGGTAACGCGAACGCGGGTGTTGGCCTTGTAAATAAACTTAGAGCCAAAGTCGGAGTAGTTCTCGAAGCGCACGGCTCCGCTCACCGTCCAGCGCTTCACCACGTCGGCCTCCACGTCGAGGAAAGCGGCCACGTTGTTGCGGTTGCCGTTGCCCGTGGCCGCCGAGGTGGGGTCGAACCCGATGAAGCCCTGTGACCCGCCCGAGGCTTTGGCCTTGCCCTGGCCATAGTCTTTCCAGGAAGCTTCTTCGCCAGCAATGATTTTGTAGGCATCGGTGCGGAATTCACCGCCGAAAGCCACGTTGGTACCGGCCAGCACATTGCCGAACAGGCGGCTCGCGGTGGCGTTGGTTACGTACTGGGTGAGCTGCAAGCCCCCGGCCTCGAAAGTGGTGGGCGATGCAGTGCCCAACGAGGGATTCAGGGTGTTGCTCAGGTCGTAAAGCATGCGGTTCACGGCCGCGCTCTGGCTCAGGTCGAGGCCCCACTGGCCCAGCTTCAGGTCGAGGCCCAGCACGGCGGCCCCGTCGTTGATGCGGGTATTGATGTTGGGCTGGTAGCCGATGCTGAAGCCGTCGCGCGCCACCAGGTCGGCATCATTGGCACTGGGCAACACCCATAGGGATACGGCCTGCCCACGGCGGTAATTGTACGTGCCAAACGAGTACAGCCGGGCGCGGCCCGACAGCTGCAAGCCGGCGTTGTACACGGCGCGGTAGTTCAGCATGCGGGCATCGCCGTTGCGCTGGCGGTAGTCGCGGTTGGTTTTGCCATTGGCGAGCAGGAAAGAATCTTCCTGTGCTTTATTGGGCGAAAACACGGGCCACGAGTTCAGGTCGCGGTCGAAATCGGGGCTGGTGGTGTAGCCACGGTGGTCTACTTCGCCGGTCAGGTTCAGGAAGCCTTGCTGGCCCAGCTTCAGGCCCTTGTTCAGGCTGAGCGTGGTGTTGTAGCCAAAGCCCGACTGGTTGATTCCGTTGTTCACCAGCACGTTGCCGCCATGGTTGTCGCTTTTCAAGGTCAGGTTCATTACCCCGGCAATGGCATCGGAGCCGTACTGGGCGGCCGCGCCATCGCGCAGAATCTCGACCCGGTCGAGGGCATTGGCCGAAATCGTGTTCAGGTCGGTGGCCGAGCTGCCCAGGCCACGGCCGCCCAGCAGGTTTACCAAGGCCGAGGAGTGGCGGCGCTTGCCATTCACGAGCACCAGCACCTGGTCGACCCCGAGGCCGCGCAGGTTGAAGCCGTCGATGTGGTCGGCCCCGTCGGCCGATGTTTCGCGGTTGGTGTTGAACGAAGGCGCTACGTAGTTGATAAGCTGCGTGTTGTCCATATACGGAGCTGTCAAGGCAATATCGCGCAAATCAATCACGTCGACCGGGGCAATGGCATCGGCGGCGCTGCGGTCGGCCCGGCGGGTACCCACACCCACCAGGTCGGCCAACAGCCTGAAGGTGAACACGGCTGGCTCGCCCGCCTTCAGGAATACGTCGTTCACTACCTGCGAACGGAAGCCCGACTGGACAATCTGCAACACATAAGGCCCACCCGGCAGCATGGTGTTCAGGCCGAGGCGCCCCTGGGTATCGGTGGTGGTGAAGCAGCGAATGCCCGTGGGTAAATGCAGGACGGCCAGGGTCACGCCGGCCAAAGGAGTACCTTTTTCAGTTTGAATAGTACCCGTTATCGCAGCAGTGGCTTCGCTTTGCGCCCGGCCCGGAATGGCTATGATAAAAAAAAGAAAAAATGCAATCAGGGAGGAAGGTCTATGTTTTCTCATTAAATAGAAGGAAATGATGAAAAATGAAAATTTACCGACAATAGAATTCAAATCTATTGACGAAATCTTTAATTTTCATCATTTCTCTTTCAATGAGTTATTCAACTACGACGACTAAATCAATGTGTTCAAATAATAATTCAAAAATTATTCTATTCATATCAATAGTTTAAACATTATCGTTCAGACCATTGGAATAAAAAAACGGCGAATACTACTACTATTTTAGTATAATTTTTATTTTTATAAGTTTTTATCTTATTTGGAATACCTCATCACTCACTCACGAATACCCGCTTCACCCGCTCGCTCACGTTGGTGAGCAGCTCGTAGGCAATGGTGCCGATGCGGGCGGCCAGCGCCGGCAGGGGCAAGCCTTCGCCAAATACCACTGCCACGTCGCCGGCCCGGGCCTGCGGAATGCTGGTCACGTCGACCATGCACATGTCCATGCACACCGAGCCCACCAACGGCGCGGGCCGCCCGTGAATGAGTACCGTGCCCGCGCCGTTGCCGAAGCGGCGGTCGTAACCGTCGGCGTAGCCAATGGCCAGGGTGGCAATGCGGCGCTCGGTGGGCGCGGCGGTGCCCCGGCGGCCGTAGCCCACGGTGGAGCCCGCGGGCAGGATTTTGATTTGGGAAATGGTGGTGCGCAGCTGGCTCACGGGGCGCAGGGCCTCGGGGTGCTGGCCGCTGGCATCCACGCCGTAGAGGCCGATGCCGAGGCGCACCATGTCGAAATGGGCCTCCGGAAAGCGCAGGATACCGGCCGAGTTAAGGGCGTGCTTGAGCACCGAATGGCCCAGCGCGGCCTCCAGGGCGGCGGCCATGCGCCGGAACGCGGCCAGCTGCTCACGGGTGAAATCGTCGTGGCCCGGCTCGTCGGCGGCGGCGAGGTGGGTCATCAGGCTGGCTACGGGCAGGCGGGCGGCGTGCTGGCGCAGCTGGGCTACGAGCGCCGGCAGGTCGGCTTCGTCGAAGCCGAGGCGGCGCATGCCGGTGTCGAGCTTGAGGTGAATTTTGGGGGCGGGCAGGGCGCTGTCAGTTGCACCGTCGAATGTGGCCAGGTACTCGGCCAGCATCTCGAAGGAGTAGATTTCGGGTTCGAGGCGGTAGCGGCGCAGGGTGTCAAACGAATCGGGAGCCGCGTTCATCACCATGATGGGCAGGCTGATGCCGGCTTCGCGCAGGGCCACGCCTTCGTCGGCGTAGGCCACGGCGAGGTAGTCGGCCCGCTGAAATTCGAGCAGGCTGGCCACTTCGTAAGAGCCCGCGCCGTAGGCGAAGGCCTTCACCATCACCATGAGCCGGGTGCCGGGATGGAGCTGGCGGCGGTAGTGCTGGAGGTTGTGGCTGAGGGCATCGAGGTTGACTTCGAGCACGGTGCCGTGCTGCTGGGCCTGCAAGGCCGCCACAATGCGCTCGAACCCAAAGCGCCGCGCGCCCTTTATCAGAATGGTTTCGTGGGCGAAATCGACAGGATTTAGCTGGGCGAGAAAGGCCTCGGTGGTGGGGAAAGATTGAATGAGGAATGAGGAATGAGGAATGAGGAATTGAGGGTTAATGCCTTCTTCCCCAACTGTTGGCTCAATTTCTAATTCCTCATTCTTCATGCTTAATTGATGAGAAATTTCTTCCCCGATGCCCACCACGCGGCTTACCCCCGCCGCCGGCAACAAGGCGGCCACGCGGGCGTAGAGTTCGGCGCTGCTCAGGCCCGATTCGAGTACATCGCTCAGTATCAGGGTGCGGCGGCCGGGGCGGCTCTGGCGGGCCAGGGCGTTGAGGGCCAGGGCCAGGCCGGCGAGGTCGTTGTTGTAGGTGTCGTCGAGCAGGTAGGAGCCGTGGCGGCCGAGCTTCATTTCGAGGCGCATGGCCACGGGGTGCAGCCGGGCCAGCCGGCGCTGAATTTCGGAGGGCTCTACCTGCCGGTGCAGCAGCACGGCCAGGCAGTGCAGGGCGTTTTCGACGGAGGGCTCGTCGGCAAAGGGCAGTGTGAATTCGGCGCTGATGCCGGTGGCGGCGTAGTCGGCGCGCAGGCGCAGGCCGTCGGCCGGGCCGGGCTCGGGGGTGAAACAGGTATCGGCCGGCTGCTGCGGCTGGCGCGTCCAGCTGAAACCGGGCAGGCCAATTTCGGCCACGGCGGCCCGCACCAGCGGCTGGTCGGCGCAGTAGAACAGCCGCCGAAACTGAGGGCCACTAAACAGCCGGAGCTTCTCGTGCAGCTTTTGCTCCTGCGAGGCAAAGCCAGCATCGTGGGCGGTGCCGAGAGTGGTAAAAATCCCTTCGGTAGGTTGGATGATGGTGGCCAGCCGGGCCATCTCTCCTACTTCCGAAATGCCGGCCTCGAAGATGCCCAGCGTGTGCCGCGCGGGGTTCAACTCCCACACACTCAGCGGCACGCCTACTTGCGAGTTGTAGGAGCGCGGCGAGCGGCAGATGTCCTCGTCGGGGCTCAGCAGCTGAGCCAGCCACTCCTTCACGATGGTTTTACCGTTGGAGCCGGTGATGCCGATGACGGGGCCGGCAAACCCGGCCCGGCGGGCAGCGGCGAGGGTTTGCAAGGCTGCCAGCGGACTTTGCACTTCAATAAAACCCGCTTCGGGATAGACGCGGAGGCCGCCGGGCAGGGCCACGCCTTTTTCGACTACGAACAGGCGCACGCCCTGAGCGTAGAGGGCCGGCAGGTAGCGGTGGCCGTCGTGGCTGGGGCCGCGCAGGGCGAAGAACACGGCCCCGGCGGGCAAGCCCACGCGGCGGCTGTCCAGCAGCAGGTGGCGGACTTCGGCGGAGGCAGCGGCGGGCGCTTGCAGCAAGTGGCCGGCCAGCAGAGACGGGAGGGCAGAAAAAAGGAACACGGCGCAAAGGTCGGCGTAGGGCCCGAAAATTATGGAGAGGACGATTTCATGGTTAACCGCGACAGAGAAAAGCGGTTATGCCCCCTACACGGCCAGCAAGGGCTCGGGCAGGTGCTGGGCGGGCATCTCCGCTTCCACGCCCAGGCCTTTGGCTACCTACGGCCATGCCCAGGCGGATATCGGCCCGGAACCAGTGGCAGAGCTGGCGCTGGCTGATGAGGCCCTTCTTGGGCCACGGGGGGGCAGCAGGCGGAACAGGTTGCCGGGCTGGGTGTAGTGGTCGTCGTTGCCGGGGCCATACTTGCGAAAGTGGCTCGATAGAAACACTGAAGGAGCTGGTGCGCCGCCAAAGCGGCTACACGCTGGTGCCCAGGCTGGCCGTGCTCGGCGAGGCGGACAGCAACCCGCTGCTCAAGCGCTTTGTGGCCCCGGCCCCGGTACGCGAGGCGAGTGTGGTAGTGCATCACGGGTTTATGCACGCCACGCTGTTCGCCGCCCTGCGCGACCTGATTCTGCCCAGCGCGCCGGCCCGGCTGTACGCCGGTAAGGCCGGCGAGAAAGTACGCTGGCGGTAGCGCTGCATAAGCCTACAGTTTTTGGGCTACCAACTGCACCAAGCGGTGCGTTTCCAGCGAAACATCGGCCACCGCCACTGGCTCTTCGTAGTGCAGAATTTGGAAGCCAGCAGTGGTGTAAAGCTCTTTTAGCTCGTTGGTTGCAAATCCGATTTGTTGCCCCGACGGGTAGCCCCGCACCTGGTTGATGTCGGCGTGGAAATTTTCGAACACGAGCTGGCCGCCGGGCCGGAGTGCGGCCGGCACCTGCGCAACGTGGGT
>JAYULN010000603.1:0-3356 GCA_043763525.1 Hymenobacter sp. | reverse complement strand
GGCTCTACCGTGAGCTCCTGGTTGCCGCCGGGGGCATCCTGGGCCTGCGAGTTGGGGCGGCCGGGCGTGGCGTAGCCCACCGCGCCGGCCGCCGAGTGAAAGTTGCTGCCGGTGCTGGGGCCATTGGCCCGAATCCGTTCGAGCGACACGCCTTCCTGGGTGGCCAGCAGGCTGAGATGCAGGTTTTTGTTGTAGGCAAACCGTTCCAGCTCCACGCCGCTGCTGTTCAGCAAAAATACCGTGTCCACGTCAGCAAACGACGGCAGGCTGGCTACTTCCACCAGGTTGGCAGGGTCGTGGCTGGTGGGGTACTGCGCCTGAATGCTGGCCATGTCGGTGGTGAAGGCCAGTATCTGGCCGGGTACCAGCACCAGCGGGCCGCTGGTAATCTGGGTAGCCGTGGCTTTGCCGTTCACGCGGCCGCGCAAAAACTGCCAGCCCTGCAGGTTAACGAACTTATTGCCGCGGTTCAGCAATTCTACAAACCGCACGCCGCCCACGCGGGGGTTGAACAGCAGCTCGTTGATGACGACATCGCCGCTCACCGCCGCCTCGGGCAGGGCGAAGGTGGCCGACTGCAAGGGGCCACTGGCGTTGCCGACACAGTCGGTGGCCATCTGCACGGCCAGTGTGAGGGGGCGGCTGACGGTCAGCGGCGCGGCCAGGGTCAGGTCGACCTGCCGGAAATCGGGCGCGATGGGCGCGGCCCGCGTGATGGTGGTGGCCGGGCTTAGTCCGTAGCGGCTCAGGGTGGCGGCCGTGGTGCTGTCGAGCTTTTCGGAGAAATACACCCGCACGGTGGTGGCATTCAGGGCCACGGCGCGAAGCAGGGTGGGAGCCTGGGTATCGGGGTGGGCGGCCCGGATGGAATTGGCCTTGCCGGGGGTGCCGCCGTTGGGGTCGGTGCTGGCGGCCCAGTTGTCGGCCCCGGCGCAGTAATTGTTGGGGTCAATCATTTCGAGGCTCCAGCCGCCGTCCTTTTTACGGGCATCGCGGTACCAGGAGTCCGAATACGTTACCTCGAACAGGGTGCGGCCGTTGCGGCCGCGCAGCACCAGCTGGTCGCCGCCACTGCTGAGCGAGGGAAAGTTGGTGGGGCCATATACCTTGCCGTAGCTGGCAAACTGCAGCACCCGCGTACTGCCGCACACAATGGCGTACTGGCCCGGCAGCAGACGGGCGGTATCGGGCAGCACGGCCACTGTAGCGGTACTGCCTTTGCCCAGTCGCACCCCACCCAGGCTGATAACCTTGGTGGTGCTGCGATTGTAAATCTCAATGTATTCGCTCAGCGGCAGGCCCATCGACGGGGTTACATCGGCGAAAATCTCGGTGATGAGCAAATCGCCCACCTGGGCCAGTACCGGTGGCCCGGCAAAAGCAGCCGTGAGTGGCCCGGCGGCCACGTTGCCAAACAAGTCGGCCACGTTGCGGGCTTCGAGCAGGTTGGCGGGGCCAAAATCGGTGCCGAAGGTGAGGCGTACCACGGCCGGGTTGCCGGGCAGCACCTGGGCGATGGTGGGCTGGGCACCGCTTTGCAGGTGGTAGTTGCCGGGCAGGCCGGCGCTGGCCGCATCCACGGCTTCGTTGAAAACGACGTTCAGCTGGCGCGAGTCGATGGGCACGGCGCGGGCGAGGAGCGGCGCGGTGGCATCGGTCACCACAAAGTCGTCGAAGTAGAAGCTGCGGTTGTTGGCCGTTGAGTAGAGCAGGCTCACGCCCAGGGCCACGCTGCGCTGGTAAGTGGCATCGGTGGGCTGGGCGGGCTCGGCCACGAAGGTGCGGCCGCCGGTGAGGTCGCGTTCCAGCGTCCAGCGGTTGGCGGTGGTGCGGGTCACGCGCACGCGCACCAGGTTGTTGGTGGCGCTGGCCAGGGTGCCGTTGGCTCCGTCGATGACCAGCACGGCGGCGCGGGTCGAGTCTTTGCGGAAGAGGCTCACTTCGTCGTCGGTGCCGCCGAGGCGCACGAAATAGCCCGAGTTAGCGGTGCTTTTGAGGTCGGTTTGGGAGGCCATCAGCCACACGTCGGCGAGGTTGCCCGAGCTGGTGGCCAGCTTCAGGTTGGCCCAGAATTCCCACACGGTGCCGGTGCTGGCCTGGTTGGGCGTGCTGAGCTGAATGGTGGTGCCGGTAGTGGCCGGGCCGTTGCTTTGCAGCTGCTGGGTGGTGACCAGAAAGCTGGCCGCGTCGCCGGTCCAGGCGGGGTTGGCGGTGAAGTTGCCGTCGGTGAAATCGTCGCGCAGCTGGGCATGGGCAACGGCTGGCAGCAGCAGGAGCAGAAGTAACAGGTGTTTCAAAAGCGTAAGCAAGAGGAATGAAGCGCCCCGGCACAATGCCGATTCAATCCGAAAGTAACCCATTTCTAGCGACATTTGTACCCCGTGGCCACCGCGCGTCACCAATTCGTAAAATCAGAATAATCCGACTAAATCCGTGATAAAGCTAGCCATCGTGGGTGCCACCGGCCTGGTGGGCACCGAAGTGCTGAAAGTGCTGGCCGAGCGCCGCTTTCCCGTGGGCGAACTGCTGCTCGTGGCCTCCGCCAAATCGGTGGGGTTGCATATTGATTTCCAGGGCCTCCAATACCCCGTGGTGAGCATGGACGAGGCCATCGCGGCCCGACCCGACATCGCCATTTTCTCGGCCGGCGGCTCCGTCAGCAAGGAGCATGCCCCGCGCTTTGCCGCCGTGGGCACGGTCGTTATCGACAACTCCTCGGCCTGGCGCATGGACCCAACCAAGAAGCTGGTGGTGCCCGAGCTGAACGCCGATACCCTTACGGCCGACGATAAAATTATCGCCAATCCCAACTGCTCCACCATTCAGATGGTGGTGGCCCTCAACGAGCTGCACAAGGCCTATAAAGTCGAGCGCATCGTGGTGAGCACCTACCAGAGCGTGACCGGCACCGGCAAAAAAGCCGTGGACCAGATGCTGGAAGAGCGGGCTGGCCAAACCGCCAGCAACCCCGCCTACCCGCACCCCATCGACCTGAACGTACTGCCTCACATCGACGTGTTCGAGCCCAACGGCTACACCAAAGAGGAGTTGAAAATGGTGAACGAAACCCGCAAAATCATGGGCGACGACAGCATCCGCGTCACGGCTACCTGCGTGCGGGTGCCCACCATGGGCGGCCACTCCGAGGCGGTGAACGTGGAATTCGCCCAGGAATTCGATTTAGATGAGGTGCGTGCAATTCTCGCCCGCACGCCCGGCGTGGAAGTCGTGGACGACCCTGCCACCAACCAATACCCCATGCCCAAAGACAGCCACGGCCGCGATGCCGTGCTGGTGGGCCGCCTGCGCCGCGACGAAACCCAGCCCCGCACCCTCAATATGTGGATTGTGGCCGA
>JAYULN010000602.1:0-8433 GCA_043763525.1 Hymenobacter sp. | reverse complement strand
ACGAATTATTTGCGGAGCTATTCCGCCAGTCGGCCGTGAAGCGCACGGGCTACGAAGGGCTGAAACGGAATATCAAGTTTGTATCGTAGCGCATGCTTCAGCTTGTGCATTGCCGCTAACGAGCCAGCAAAGCACAAGCTGAAGCACGCGCGACGTCTTAGCCAACGGCCAGCGGAGTGAAATCACCAAATACACGTTTCAGCACTTTGCGGTAGATGCGGGCAAACTGCTGGTAGCACCAAGTGCGAAAATCAGGCACCTCGGATGGCACCAGCATTTTAAGGGATTTGCGCAGTTCTTTCTCGAACAGTGCCTTACTGAAACTAACTTTTAGCAGAATCATTTTCACGTAATCTAGCATCGGAAGGAGCATTAGGAGCGGTGAAAAAAGAGAGATTGAAACGGCAATGCATCAAGTGTATATCTTAGGATTAGGACACATTGCTATATGAAAGATACAACAACTTCTCGCAGCTTCGCAAGAATTGGCGCTGCCCGGCAAAAGCCACGGTGCCCCAATACGCGAAAAGAGCGGCCTGGGCCACTCTTTTGCTGGGAAATGCCTGAATCTTATACCCGGCCATTTAGAGCGGTTGTCGTTTGCACCAACTTGGAAACCGCTCTAGCTGAACAGGTTCAGCGCAGCCTGGGCGGCGGCCGTGCTCAGCAGCTCGTCGAACGCCTCGGGCAAGGACGGGTCGTGAATGGCCGTATTGTCGCGGATGAGCAGGAACGAGGAGAACGGAACGGGAGTACCGGCCGTCAGGTATTGCAGGGGCGTGATTTCGCCGTCCGTAGCCGCCGTGGTGAGGGCTTGCGCTGCCGCCGGGCGCACAATTTCAACATCCTCTTCGCTGGGCCAGTTTTTCACGACGGCACCGCGTCCGCGGCGCAGGCTGCGGACGTGGGCCGAGTGTCGGGCCTCGACGGTGTGAATGCGCAGGGTGGCCCGGAAAAGCGGGGCATCGTACACGATGAACGTGATGAGGGACTTGTACATCCGCACGCCCAGGTCTTCGAGCTGCTGGGCCAGGGCCAGAAAGTCGTCGTAGTTGCTCAGCACGTTCGGGAAAAGCACCGGGTTGCTGCTCACGTTGCGCCGGCCGCTGAAGTCGAAGGCCGGCGTGGCGGGCACCGTGGCTCCGGCATTTTGCAGGGCCTGGAGCAGAAACGCCGCGTGCTGCGACTGCTGGAGCTTGAGGCGTTGAAAATCGGCCACTTGAGCCGTCGGAATAAGTCCGGCCACAGTCAGGGCGCGGGTGTAGAAGTCCAGCTGGAGGCGTTCGAGCTGGAGCAGCAGCAACACGGCATCGAACGAAGTATCGGTGGGGGCGGCGGCGGCGGGCAGGGCGGCCCCGAGGCCCAGGGGCAGCGCGGCGGCGGCGGCCCGGCCTACCTGTTGCAGCAAGGCCCGGCGCGGCGTGTCACTGGTGGCGGCCGGAGCCGCCGCCAAGCGGTCGAGGAGGGATATCAGCTTCATACAGGAATGGGCAGATTGGCGACGGAAATAACGTAGGGCGCGAAGTAGGGAGCCAGGGCGGCAATTACTTCGGTCGGGGTTTTGATGCGGGCCTGGCCGACCAGCAGGCCGGTGCTTTCCGCCACATCGTCGCTGGCAAAGGTGCCGGGCGCGATGAGGTCGTGCATGGTGGCCGAGTGGCGGGCATATACCGACGACACTTTCAGCAGCAGCGTGCGCAACAGGGCCCCCGAAGCCAGCGGCACCAGCACCGGGTAGGCCGCCGCGGCCAGGTCGCTCAGCTGTTGGGCTGCCGCCAGCACCCCGGTCCGGGTGGTGAGGGCGAACGGAGTGAGCTTGAACGCGAAATCGGTGGGATAAAGCTTGTTGCTCGTGGTCGGGTCGATGGCGTACTTAAACAGCTCGCGGTGAATGACCTCGTGGTCGCGCAGGTTCGTGAAAATAGCACGCTCGGCTGTGGTGAGGTCGGCCGGGGGGCTATCGGCCACTTTCTGGTAGAGCGTGGCCTGCGCCAGGGCCAGCAGGTGTGCGAAATACAGCAGGCCCGTATCGCCGCCGGGAAAAGGCAATTGATAGGGGTCGGGCTGCACGGGCTCGGGCGTGGAGGTGCTGCAACCCGTGGCGGCTACCAGGGCCACCGTGGCCGCCGAAGCCGCCGAAACCCGCAAAAACCCGCGCCGGGCCAGCGGCTGCGCCCGCCAGGCGGGCGAAAAGGACTGTTCAGACATTCTTAGCTAAATCAATATCAATTGGCCCGCCCGAAACGCCGGGCTCCCGCCATTGCAAAGGTACTCGCTGCCCGTGCATTGGTTGCAAAGGCCCTAAAAACAAAGCCGGCCCCGCAAATGCGGAACCGGCTCGGTTCATGTTCAGGGCCTCAAACAAGAGGCCTTCAGCAATTAAGCGCCAATAAAGTTGCCAGCACGCGAGTTGTCGAGCACCTCGGCAGCTTGCAGGAACTCGTCGAACGAAGCGGCAGCATCAGATGCCGAGTACGTAGTAGCCAGGCCAGCTTTGATGTCGACACCCGACTGGGTCGTGTTGCTCTCGAGAGGGCTGGGTTTTGTGGCATCGTAAGTTGGAACCACGACACCAAACTGGCCAGGGTTCGAGCCGGCGGTTACGCCGTTAGTATACACGGGGTGAGCCGCGAGGTCGTCGCTGGGGTTCACCCACGCCTTCTGGCCACGCATAGCGCGGATTTTGGCCGCGTGGCGGGCTTCCACCGAGTGAATTTGCAGGGCTACGGTCAGCAGGTCGGTGCCGAGCAGCTCGCCGGCGCGGCCTTTGTAGGCCCGCACGCCGGTGTCTTCCAGCAGCTGGGCAACGCCCAAAATGCTGGTACCTGCTGCTACACCCGTGCCTTTGAAGGTAACAAGTTTTGCAAACTCTGCGGCCTTAAACTTGACACCGCTAACGGGCGCAGCAGTAGGCTTAATAGCGTTTTGCAACAGCAAGACGTGCGAATCCTCGTGTTTCTTGATTTGGTCGATAGCAGCCTTGTCGGTGGCCGAAGCCGCTAAGTAGAGGGGGGAAGCCTGCACTTTCGCGTAAAAATCCTGCTCGAACAATTCCAGGGCCAGGGCATATTGCAGCACTTCTACTGCCGTGGCAGTGGTGCCAGCGTAGGCTTTCTGAAACAGCGCACCGAGGAAAAGGGGCGTAGCGGCCAGGGCCGAACGCTTGGCCGCAGTGCCCAGCGAGCTGAACACGGCGCGGCGCGAATCGAAGCGGCCAAGTACGTCGGCATCTACCTCCGAAAGCTGGTCAATTATTTTGAAGAAATCCATAACAAAAATTGATTACAAGTGAGGGAGGTAGGTTATTTGCCGACGGTGCTGGCATCCAGCTTCTCCGTAACGTAGGTCTGAGCGATGGCAATGACATCGACCGGCATCATAGCCTTGTCGAGACCGGTAATTGGGTCTACCTGGTCGTCGCCGGCAAACGATTTGCCGGTGGTGTCGAGCAGGTCGCGGACGTAGGCAGCGTGGCGAGCCTCAACCGATACAATCTGGCCGGCAATCACGAGGTAGGCAGGCGTTCTGATGAGCTTGCCCGCGCCATTGTAAGCGGCTACGCCTAGGTCTTCAAAGGCCTTGGCAGCACCCAGCACGCTGGCACGCTTGGTGAAGTCGATGCTGGTGAAGTTTGGGGTTAGGTTTTGCAACAGCTTGCCGGGGGCATCGCGGTTGATGGCGGCCTTGAAGAAGTCGCGGTGAATGGCTTCGTGCGCGGCCACCTCGGTGAAATAAGCCAGCTCACTGGGTAGGAAGTCGCCAGCAGGAGTCTTCACAATCTGCGCGTAGAAAGCGGCTTCGAGCTGCTCCAGGGCGTAAGCGTAGTTGAGTACGCCCACATCGCCGGCACCCAGGCTGATGCCGTTGTTGGTAACTACTGGGTCGCTGTCTTTCGAGCAACCAGCCAGCACAAGGGCCGTAGCCCCGGCCGTAGCCCCGGCATACATGAAGAAAGAGCGCCGCTTGATGGGCGTGTACAGCGGCTGGGCGAGCGAAGTATCGTCGGAGCCGCGAGGCTGGAGGTTGTCGGACATGTGGTGGAGGGTGATAAGTGAAAAATAGAAACTTAGCGAGGGAAGCAACAGCAATCCGATTGGACCAACGTGCCGTTTGAAAATTTCAAAAGCAGAACTGTGCAGTGCTACTTTGTGGGGCAGATACGGCAAGCATGGGGGGAAAGGATTCAAAAAGCCCATATTTTTCGTTAACAAGTATCTTTGATTCCCAGGAAGAGCGAATTGTAACTCTTGCGGAAACGTGGATTTCAGCGCTTGAAGCTATTTTTAGGGGCTGCTAACGAGCCGGAAGCTATGGGAAGACTATTGGGGACGATGGTGCTGGTGCTGGGCTTGCTGAAGCCAGTTGGGGCCGGCGCGCAGCAAGCTGCGCCCACGCCCGTTACGCCGCCCACGCCCGCCCGCCCGGCCCCCGCCGAGGTGGCGCTGGTGCCTGGCCCGGCTACGCTACCGGTTACGGGCGTGTTCACGCTGGGCTTTCGGTTGCGGGGCGGGGCGCTGGAAAAATACTCGGAGTTTCCGGAGCTGGAGGGCTTCAAAAAGAGCGGCAAAACCAGCACCACCACCACGCGCATTGTGCAGGGCCGGCGCTTTGCCGACCTCACCATTACGCAGCGCTACGCACCCTACGGCGAAGGGGACTACGTTATCAAGCCGTTTCAGCTGACGGTGAATGGCGTGCTGCTGCGCGGCGGCGGGGCCACGGTGCATGTGGGGCCGGCCGCCCCGGCCAACCCCGGCACCCTCACCAAACCGGCCAACCCGGCGGCACCGCTGCAAGCCGTGGGCAACCTCGACAAGCTGTTTGGCAAGCCCAAGCCCGCGCTGTACCAGGAACTGCCCGACGGCGCTTTTCTGGCCGTGGTGGCCGACCGCCCCAGCGTGTTTATTGGCGAAGGCGTGCGGGTGGGACTGTATTTCTACCTGCGGCCCGCCGACCAGGCCCTGCTGGCGTTTCATGATTTCGACGACCAGCTGCCGCCGCTGCTGCACGCGCTGCACCAGCCCGGCGCCTGGCAGGAGGCCGGCCCCGAGCCCGGCATCAGCCCGGACACCGTGCGCCACCTCGGCCAGCCCTACCTGCGCTTCCGGCTGGCCGAAAACGTATATTATCCCCTCACGAATCAGCCCCTGAACTTCCCGCCCCTGGCCCTGACGATGGTGAAGTTCAAGCTGCTGAAAAAGCCCGAGCCGGGCCAGGACAACCGCCTGGCCGGCTACAAAACCTACCTCTCGATGGGCACCTTGGTGCAGGTGCGGCCCCTGCCGCTGGCTGCCGGGCGCGGGGCCGTGGCGGTGGGCACCTTCCGGCTGCGGGAGGCCATCAGCCGCACCAAATTTCGGGTGGGCGAGTCGTTCACGTACACCTTTGGGGTGGAGGGGCGCGGAAATTTATCGGCGGTGCTGGCCCCGCCGCTGGCCGCCCGGCCGGGCCTGGACGTGTACGGCCCCGAGGTGCGCGAAGAGCCCGCGCCGGGCGGCGGGCGCAAGTTGTTTCGCTACCGCATGGTGGCCCGCCAGCCCGGCCCGCTGGCCCTCGACAGCCTGTTGCAGCTCGTGGTGTTCAACCCCGCCACGGCCCGCTACGATACATTAAGGCCCGAAATAAAGCCCGTGGTGCGGGGTGCGGTAGCCGCCCCCGCCCCCCTGGCCAAGCCCGCCGACGACCCCTTCTACGGCCCCGCCCTGGCCGAAGCCGATACCAAGCTGCAGTCGCTGGACGTATACCGCGACGTGCGCCGCTACGCCGATTGGCTGCTGCTGGGCCTGGCCGCCGTGGCCGGCCTCGGCTGGTGGCGGGCGGGCCGGCAGTAGTTTTGGTGCCTGGTGCCTGGGGCCTGGGGCCTGGTGCTTGGTTTTTGGCATGTTGGGTCCAATGCTCATTCGGTACTCACGCGCACCAGGCACCAAGCACCAAAACTATGTCCAATACTTTCGGCTCCCTCTTTCGCATCACCACGTTTGGCGAGTCGCACGGGGCGGGCATCGGCGTGATTATCGACGGCTGCCCGGCGGGCGTGGCGGTGGAGGCGGCCCACATTCAGGCGGCGCTCGACCGACGGCGGCCCGGCCAGAGCGACCTGACTACCCCGCGCAACGAGGCCGATACCGTGCATATTCAGTCGGGTTTGTTCGAGGGCCTGACCACGGGCACGCCCATCAGCCTGTTCATCCCCAACGCCGACCAGCGCTCCGACGACTACTCGCACGTAGCCCACGCCTACCGCCCCAGCCACGCCGACTACACCTACGATGCCAAGTACGGCCGGCGCGACCACCGGGGCGGCGGCCGCAGCTCGGCCCGCGAAACGGCCGCCCGCGTGGCCGCCGGAGCCGTGGCCATGCGCCTGCTGGCTCACTACGGGGTCGAAATTGCCGCCTACGTATCGAGCGTAGGCGAAGTAGAAGTGCCTCTGGAGTATGAGGAGCTGGATTTGAGCCTCATCGACAGCAACCTGGTGCGCTGCCCGCACCCCGAAACGGCCGTGCGCATGGAAGCCCGCATTCGGGCGGCGCAGGCGGCGCACGATACCGTGGGCGGCGTAATTACGGGCGTGGTGCGGCATGTGCCCGCCGGCCTGGGCGAGCCGGTGTTCGACAAGCTGCCCGCCGTGCTGGGCCATGCCATGCTCAGCATCAACGCGGTGAAGGGCTTCGAGTTTGGCTCTGGCTTTGCGGGCACACGGTTGCCCGGCTCGGTCCATAACGACGAGTTTTACACCGACGAAGCCGGCACCGTGCGCACCCGCACCAACCACAGCGGCGGCAGCCAGGGCGGCATCAGCAACGGCCAGGATATTTATTTTCGGGTCGCCTTCAAGCCCGTGGCCACGCTGCTCCAGCCCCAGCAAACCATCAACGACCAGGGCGAGGCCATCACGTTGGTGGGCCGGGGCCGCCACGATGCCTGCGTGCTGCCCCGCGCCGTGCCCATCGTCGAAGCCATGACCCAGCTCGTGCTGGCCGATTTGCTGTTGCGCGCCCGCGCGAACCGGCTATGAGGCGGGCCTGGAAGCTGAATTGGCCCGCTGGCGGGGGAAATACTTGCCAGGGTAGGAGCACACGACTCCGACTGATTATCGGCCTGCTGGCACTGCTGCTGCAAGCCCGGCCGGCGGCATGGGCGCAGCCGGCCTCTGTCCGCCGCCCAGCCGGCCCGTGGGCCGACTCGGTGGCGTTGCCCGCTCGCTCAGGGCTGTTTCGCCGCCCGGCGTTGCGGGCCGTGGTGGTGCCCGCGCTCCTGTTCGGCTACGGCCTCAGCACCATCAACGGGCACGGTTTCTACAGCTCGTATCGGGCGCAGGCCGACGTGCAGCGGGCCTTCCCCAATTTTCACTTCACCGCCGACAACTACCTCGGCTATGTTTCTTACCTGGGCCTGGCCGGGGCGGAGCTGGCCGGCGTGCGCCCCCAGCACGACCTGCTGAACACGGCGCTGCTGCTGGCCAAAGCCGAGCTGGTGCTCAACGCCGCCGTGTACGGCCTGAAATACACCACCGGCGTGGAGCGCCCCAGCGGCAAAGACGACCACTCCTTTCCCTCCGACCACGCCGCGCAAGCCTTTCTGGCGGCCACCGTGGTACACCTGGAACTGCGCGACCGCAGCCCTTGGTACGGCGTGGGGGCCTACACGCTGGCCAGCAGCGTGGCCGTGCTGCGCGTGCTCAACAACAAGCACTGGGAGTCGGACGTATTTGCCGGCGCGGCGGTGGGCATCCTTTCCGCGCGCCTGGCCTACCTCACCCACCGCAACCGCTGGGGCCGCCCGCCCACCGCCGGGGCACTGGGCCTGCGCCTCAGCCCGGCGTACTGGCCCGGCGGCACCACCGGGCTGCGGCTGAGCTGGCAGGCCCGCTGACGCGCGCCGGGGCCATCGCCGCGTATCTTTGCAACCGCAAGGGCTTCGTTGCTGTTGTACCCTGCTGGCCCGGCCCAGGCGCTGTGGCTCTTTCTTTATCAGCCCATTTTCCCCCTTCGATATGTCCGCCGTTTCCATCTATGCCGAAGCTTCTCCCAACCCGGAGAGCATGAAATTTGTCCTGAACTCGAACCTGCTGGTCGATGGCGTGAGCGTGGATTATCCCACCCTCGAAGCCGCTGCCAACTCGCCGCTGGCGCAGGAGCTGTTCGGGTTCGATTACGTGGGCCGCGTGTTCATCGCCCAGAACTTCGTCACCATCACCAAAAGCCAGCCCGAGATGGCCTGGACCCAGCTCATCCCCGAGCTGCGCCAGTTTCTGAAAAGCTACGTGGAGGCCGGCGGCCCCATCTTCCTCGTCGACCCCGCCGCCGAGCAAAAAGCCGCCCAGGCTGCCACCGCCGGCGACCCCACCCAGCAGGAAGGCCAGATTGCCCAAAAAGTCATCGACCTGCTCGATAACTACGTGCGCCCCGCCGTGGAGCAGGACGGCGGCAA
>JAYULN010000601.1:0-3362 GCA_043763525.1 Hymenobacter sp. | reverse complement strand
TGATGGTGTAGCTTTCTTTTTTATCAATCGTGTACTTCATACAGCGTAGGGCAAGGAGACTAAGAGAACGACGAAGGTAAAGAGAAAAACCAAAATTTTAGGTGAAGTTGGCTAATGTTTCGTGGTGGGCCGGGCGGCGGCGGCCGGCCCGGCAAACGTGAGGGAGGCCCAGGTCGATTGCCAGTCGGCGCGGTCGCGTACTTTGGCGGGGGCTTCGGCCATGCTCACGGCAGCCAGCAGGTAGGGGCCGGGGCCGGATAAGCGTAACAAGATGCGGCCGTTTTGGTTGGCGCGGGTGGTGAAATGGCTGGTGGGCAGGCCGCCGGGCTGGCGCTGCCATATCTGCACGGCGGTGCCGGCGGCGGGCCGCCCGGCGCGGAGCACCCGCACGGTCAGGGCTTTATCGGCGGTCAGGCGGTAGGGGTTTTGCTCGGGCACCAGCTCCAGCGGCAGGCCGTAGACGTGGCGGCAGGCGCTATCGGTGGCCAGCGCGGCGGGCTCGCCCACCTGCACCAGCGCTTTGGCGCAGCGGCGGTAGGTTTCGCGGCCGGGGGTGGCGGTTTGGCCGCGCTCCTGGCGCAGGGTCAGGGCGTAGTCGAGGCCTTCTTCGCGCAGGTAGGCGGTGAATTCATCGGCGGGCAGCTCGATGAAGGAGTTGTTGGAGCGCAGCAGCACGAGGTGGGTCCCGGGCTGGGCAAAGGCGAAGGCCGTACGGAAAGAGTCCGTTTCGGCGACGTTTTTGGGCGTGAGGTCGGTGGTATCGGCCGGGGTGGGGCCGTAGCGCACCAGGCGCAGGATTTTGCGGGCCTTGTTGCCCCAAGGTTCGCCGTGGAAGTTCTCGCCTACCAGCGGCCGCAAGTTCACCGTCTGGCCCGGCCGCAGGCGGAAGCGTGGCGCTTCGAGCCAGAACTCGTGGGCGAGAACCGGGATGAATAATAAGGTGAGAATTAGAATTTTGAGACGCATAAAAGTTGTTGAACATTCCGCGCCTTCCGCGCCTTCCGCGCCTTCCGCGCCTTCCGCGCCTTCCGCGCCTTCCGCGCTTTGCCTCTGCGCCCTCCGCGGGCTAAAATGTTGAACGATTTTAGCCCGCGGAGGACACAGAAGCTTAGTGCCGGTCCAGGGCCAGGGCGTAGGCGTGGTCGTAGTGGCCGCGCAGGTTTTTCCAGTCGAAGAGCTCGGCGGAGCTTTCCACGGCGTTGCGCTGCATGATGCGTTCGCGCCGGTTGAGCAGCACGAATTGCCAGAGCATGTCGGTGAGCTCCTCGGCCGACTCGTCGAAGGATTTTTCCTGGCGATGCACCACGAAAATGCCTTTCTGCTCGGGGTCGGGAATGGTTTGCAGCACGTAGTCGCCGAAGCCCGACAGGTCGGAGGTGATGGCGGGCACGCCCCGGGCCACGCATTCGAGCGGGGTGTAGCCCCAGGGCTCGTAGTAGCTCGGAAACACGCCCATGTGGCAGCCGCGCACAAACTGGCCGTACTCCATGCCGAGCAGGGGCGAGGAGGGCGACACGAAATCGGGGTGGTACACCATTTTCACGCGGTCGTGGCGGTTGTTGAGCAGGTTGGCCCGGCGCAGGAAATTCAGGATGTCGTCGTCCTGGTCGTTCACCAGATTGTGGGTGATGACCGGGGGCAGGGCGTTGGTTTTCCAGCTTTGCAGGGTGCGGCGGTAGCGTAGTTTCCAGTAGTCGTCCACCATCGCGCCGAGCTCGGGCAGCTTGTGGTCCTGGCTGGCGGCGGCGGCATAGAACAGCCGCTCGCCCACCTGGCGCTCGATGGCCCGGCAGGTTTCATGCACCTCGTCGAGCATGGCGCGGCGCTCCATCACCTGCGGGTTGATGCTGGTGAAGGGCCGCTTGGTAATGAAAAACATCACCACCTGGCCTTCGAGCCCACTTTCCTGCAGGCGGTGGTTGAGGCGGGCCAGCGCTTCCAGGGTCAGGTCGAAGCCCTTGTTGTGGTACTCGTAGCGGCCCGAGGTGAAGAAATACAGCGTCTTATCGAGGTCGAAAGCGTAGGACTGGAAGAAGTGCGCCATCACGAACTCGTGAATTTTGGCCTTGTACTGCTGGTGCAGGTTCTGGAACTCGTGCAGGGCCACAAACCGCTCGATGTTGAGCCCGTTGGGCAGCACCGCGTCGGGTATTCTATCCAATAAATAGATGCACTCGCGCACCGTCAGCTCGCTCACGGTGGTGAACACGTGGCTGCCGTGGGCGGCGGCGCGTTCCATGCGCACGGCCGGCTCGATGTTGAATTTTTTGGCCTCAGCTTCCCAGTTCACCCACATCAGGTGGTCGTAGAAGGCGGAATCGTTCATGGCCAGGTAGCGGCCCAGCAGGGTGGCGTGCGTCGTGAAGAGCAGGTGCGCGGGCACTTGCAGGCGACGCAGCTCGGGAATGGCCACGCCGGTCATCCACTCGTGGAAATGACCCAGCAGGCGCTGCTCGGCCGGCATTTCGGCGGCCAGGTGCTGGAAGAAAATGGTGGTGAGGTGCCCAAAGGCAATGACCTGGTGCAGCAGGTCGTCGTTGTCGGGGGCCGGAATGGCGTGGTGCTGCCAGAGGTCGGTTTTCAGCTGGGCCAGCCGGTCGTAGGCCTGAAAGGGGCTGATAAGTACGGCGCGGGGCCGCCCCGTCACCAGCCAGGTGCCCAAATGCACCTCGTAGCCCTGGGCGCGCATGGCCCGTACGGCGGCGGCAAATGGGTCGGCGGCGGTGTGCGGGGCCAGCTCATCCAGCGGCTCAAACTCGCCCTGGGCCTGGTTGGGGAAGTAGGGCCCCAGCAGGCAGTACCGCTCGCCCCAGGCCGGCATGGTAGCCGGCACCTTGCTCCGGATAACGGTGTAAATGCCGCCCACCTGGTTACACACCTCCCAGGCCACCTCCACCAGCAGGGCATCGGGAAACAGGGCGTCGGGCATGGGGGGCGTGGGCTGCATGGCGGGTGAGAATGGGGTGAGGCGGCTTCAGCCTGCCCCCAACAACTGAATGCAAGGGAAGGATAGCACCGCGGCGAAAGGTAAGCCGACGAGCATGCAGATGCCACCGGCGGCGACGGTTTGTTAGTGATTTTTTTGAACTACTGGAAATGGCTTTGCCAGAGTCGGTATGTAAACTTGCGTTGGCACTGGCGGCTGTTGCTTGCGCTGCTGCCGAAACGGAGCGGCGTTGCATCCACCGGCCAACTAACCCCACCGCTTTTACACCCAATCTCATGGCCGATACCACCAACATTCTCGCCCTCGAACACCCCATTCTGCCCGTGCTGACCCAGCGCCGCAGCCCCCGCGCCTATGCCGAAACGCCCGTGCCCACCGCCGTGCTGCACCAGGTATTTGCGGCGGCTTCCTCGGC
>JAYULN010000600.1:0-8442 GCA_043763525.1 Hymenobacter sp. | reverse complement strand
CCGGCAGGTAAGCGCCTTTCAGCGTGTTGGTAGAGGGAAAGCCCCCGCCCAGGTCGAGGTATTGAATGGGGGTGGCCAGCTCGCGCTGGCAGCGCAGGGCCAGCGCCGCCAGCTTGGTGGCCGCAGTGGCATAGGCCGCCGGTTGCAGCACGTAAGTGCCGATGTGGCAGTGCAAGCCCACCAAATTGAGCTGCTCCGAAGCCACGGTGCGGCCCAGGGCCTGCCAGGCCTCGCCATTTTCCAGGTTGAAGCCGAACCGGTCCCACGGCGACACCAGGCCGGCCTCGAGGTTCACGCGCAGGGCCACGCGGGGGCGCTGGGGGCGGCCGGCGGCCACGTCGAGCAGCAGGTGCAGCTCGTCGGCATTGTCGAGGTGAATGACGGCATCCACGTCGCAGGCGCGGAGCAAGTCGGCCCGCCGCTTGCCGGGGCCGTTGAACAGGATGTGCGCGCCGGGCACCCCGTTCCCCAGCGCTTTTTCCAGCTCCATGCCGCTCACCACCTCCGCCCACGCCCCCTCCTGGTGGAAGGTGCGGCACACGGCGTTCAAATAATTGGTTTTGTACGACCACGCCAGCTGCACCTGCGGGTAGCGCGTGCCAAAGGCCCGCACGGCCGCCTGGTAGCTGCGCCGCAGCTGCCGCTCGCTCAGCACGAACAGCGGCGAGCCGAAGCGGGCCACCAGCTCCTCCACGCGCACGCCGTCGAGCCGGGGCACGGCCCGCGCCCCGGCGCGGGGGCCAAACTTGTTCAGCGCCCCGGCATTGAGTTGGCGGAGGGTGGGCCGTTCGTAGGGGAGTTTCATGTAGGATTATTCTTGAACGTCATGCTGAGCGCAGTCGAGGCATCTCTACCGCATTAGTAATTAAGTCGACTGCAACGAAGCCGTAGAGATGCTTCGACTGCGCTCAGCAGGACGGCCGTGCTTCAGCTATTAGTTGTGTCAAAGTTCGCCCAACGCCGCCATTTGCTGAAATTCGGTGTGGTCGGTAATCAGGTCCCAGGCGTAGCGCACGAACATCTTGCCCACTGCGTAGCCCTTGCACACGGCCACGGGCAGGCCCAGGGCCAGGCGCAGCAGGGCGGCGGGCTGGTTCTGGCCGGCGGCGGCCGTGAGGTAAATCCAGGCCGGGAAGCGGGGGTTGATTTCCAGGATGAACAGCTCGTCGGCCGCCGTGCGCATCAGCTCCAGCTCGAAGCCGCCGCGCCAGCTGGTTACTTCGGCAAAGCGCCGGGCCAGGGCCAGCAGCGCCTCGTCGGCAATGGTGATGCCGGCCCAGGCCTTGCCCTTGTCGGTGATGGTGAGCTTGCGCATGGGCACCGCGCTCAGGGCGCGGCCGTGCCCATCGCCCAGCCCGGCGATGTTGATTTCCTGCCCCGCCACAAACTGCTGCGCGATGAGCGGCACGCCCCACAGCCCGTTCAGCCGGGCAAACGCCGGCCCGGCCTGGGCCAGCGAATACACCACCGCCGCGTCGTAGAACCGGCCCTTTAGCACCAGTGGCCAGCCCAGCGCCTCGGCGGCGGCGGGCAGCTCGGCGGCCGTGTGGATGGCCCGGCTGGCGGGCACGCGCAAGCCGTGCGCCGCGCCAAAGGCGGCCAGGTTCAGCTTGTCCCGCGCCTCCAGCTGCGCCAGCGTGGGCAGAAACATTTGGATGCCCAGCGCCCGCAGCCGGGGTTCGAGCTTGATGAAATTGTAAAGCTCGGCATCGAAGTTGGGGATGAGCACGGCCACAGTCTCCTGCGCCCGAATCTCGGTGAGCCGCTCCAGCAAGGCCGCCGTGCCGGCCGTCGGGTAGGGCAGCTGGTAGGTCTTGTCCACCAGCTCGCGCAGGTAAATGCCCGGCTCCAGCGCCTCGTAGCTCAGGCCGATGATGCGTAAATCAAAGTCGGCCGTTTCGCGCAGGGCGCGGATAACGGCCACGCCGGGGCCGGGGCTGTCGGTGGCGTTCAGGCCGGTTACGGCCACCGTGAGGCGGGGGCGGGCAGGGGGAGATTCAGGCACGGGCTAGTCGAGCAGGTTGTATTCGCGCAGCTGGGCCAGCAGGTCGTCCCAGTCCTTTTCCAGCTGGCCGGGGGCCACGTCGTAGCGGGCCAGAATATCGGCCTTGATGGCCCCCTCATCCAGCCCCTCCCGCACCCGCGCCACGATGTTGGCTGCCAGCGTGTTGGCCGCGAAAGAGTCGCCGGTAGCCGGGTTGAAGATGAACCCGGCCTCGCTGGTAGCAATGTTCTTTTTGAGCTTCATGAAGGGGGAGATAGGCAGTGATTTAGAAGCTCGTCATAACGTGCTTTTTCTTCGTTCGGGATTCATCCGGGCATCCCGCTACGGCACCACCTCCACCCAGCCCTTAAATTTACGGCCGTCGGTGTAAGTAACGAGGTAATAGTAGATGCCGCCCACGCCCGCGCCGCCCCAGGCAAAGCCGCGCTCGGCCGACTGAAACACCGGCTGCCCCCAGCGCGAGTATATGTTGATGCCCGCGTAGCGGTGGTCGCAGAAGTCCACGGGCAGGTCGGGTATCACGAAAAAGTCGTTGCGGCCGTCGCCGTTGGGCGTGATGATGTTGGGCGGCCGGAAGGCCACGGAGTCGGTCACGGGCACCACCTCAAACCGAATAACCCGCTCCTGCGGCAGCGGCACGCACGGCCCGGTTTCGTTCAGCTTGAAACGCACCGTGAGGCCACCGTTATCGCCGGCGGCGGCCACGGCCCCGCAGGTGGGTTCCCAGGCAAAGGTGCCCGTGGCCTGCCCCGTGCCGTTTTGGGCCGTGAAAATCATGCCGGCCGCCGTCAAATCGAACCCCGTGCCCGTGGCCGTCAGCGCGAGGGCATGGCGGTCGGCGTCGGTGCCGGCCAGGGTGGCGGCGTAGCGCCGGCCCAGCACCACGCGCACCACGGCGGGCGTGGCATCCGACACGGGCAGCGGCGCGGGCGGAAACGTGCTGCTAAGCACCGGGGCCGCATTGGGAGCCGGCGTAGCCGTGAAGGCCACGCGCAAGGTGTCGCGCTTGGGCAGGCTGCACCCGTTGTCGGCCACAATCAGGTCGAGCAGGTACACCTTGCCTTTGGTATCGGCGCAGTCGGGAAAGCAGAGGGTAGCGGTGAGGGTATCGGGCTGGCCGGCCGCGTGTACGGTGCCGCTGTTGCTGGTGGTGAAGGTGGGCGCGGGCACCGTGAAATTGACCGGCCGGCTGGTCATGGTCAGCACTGAGTTGGGGTCGGGGTCGGTGTAGCGAATGGTGAGGCAGCGGTTGCCGCCGGGCAGCAGGCGCAGGGTGTCGCGGCCGGGGCGGTACGGCACGGGGCTGCCAGCGGCCCGCACTTGCAGCCGGGGCGCGGCATTGGTGGGGCAGTTGAGCACGTAGATCTGGAAATCGCGCCGGGTTTCGCCGATTTTTACGCCGCGCCGGTACTCCGCGCAGCGCACCCCGAACACAAACAGGCCCAGGTCGCGGGGGCGCACCGTGAGGCGGCCGGTGCGGGCATCAATGCCCAGCGCCGGGCTGCCGGGCAGCTGGTTGGTGGTGCTCAGGCCCGCGTTCCAGGCAATGGGGGCGTAGGGAGCGGGGCTGGCCAGCGGGGCCGAGTTGGTGGGCAGGGCGGTGGCGTGGCCGTTGAGCGGGGTTACCATGTCGTACACCAACGAGTCGCCGTCCGCATCCTGCCCGCCAAAGTCGTAGTAAAACAGCTCGTTGCGGCAGGCATAGTCGCCCAGCGGCGGAAAAATGCGCGGCGTGGAATCAATGAATGCCGCCCCACCGCGCACCACGGCCGGAAACTCCAGGTAAAATGTCTGGGCCGCCGCGCCGGGAGCTACAATGTTGGTAATGGCCAGGTTGCGGCAGCAGCGCTCCACGGCCACGTAGTAGCCGCCGGCGCTGGCATAAGTGCCCGCGTCGAGGGCAATATCTTTGGTATACACCAGCTTGCGGGTGCTCAGCGAGCCCACGGCGCAGGCCGGGTTGGTGTAGTTGACGAAGCTGTTGCCCACGAGCGGCAGCACCACGTCGGTCATGCGCTGGTTGGTGGCCTTGGCAAAAATGCTGGCCGTGAGCTGCTGGTCGAGGGCCCCCGGTGACCCGTTAATGGCATCGAAATACAGGTTGAGGCTGAGGGTGTAGGTGCTGCCGGTTTTGTGCTGCAATTCCAGCTCGCCGCCCACGATGTGCGTGGCCGAGGCCGCCAGCGGTAGCAGCAGCGCCAGCACCAGCAGCCACCGGTACGAGGTAAGTTTAGCGGGTAGCAGGCGCGTCATGACGAGGGAGATAACGGGGACAGTAAGATACCCAAAAAAGCATAAACCGGCCTTTTTCTCCGCCAGGGCCCGGTTCCTTTTTTACCGAAGAAAATGGAGCCGGGCGCGGGGTAATTGGGTGGGGCCAACGGCGGCCGGCTTAGTTGGTGCCGGTCGGCTTGGTCGTGTCCGTTGGCGTGGTGGTGACGGCGGTGGGCTTTTTGGTGCAGCTGCCGCCGCGTGGGCCCACGTTGTCTTTCTCGCAGCCCGAGAAGCTGCTCATGGAACACAGCAGCAGGCCGGCGCTGGCAAGGCGAAGAATGGATGATAAACGCATGGGATTATTGGAAAAAAGGGTTGAAAAAATGAATTGGGAAACCGAGAAAAACAGTTGGAGTACTCAGCGGATATTGCCGCCCACGGCCAGGCCGCTGGGCACGGCGGCGGGCACGGTGCGGTCGTAGCTGGCCGCCGTGAGCGTGCCCAGAAAGGCGATAATGGCCTGCGGGTCCGTTACCCGGCCGGGAAACAGCGGGTCGCGCTGGGCCACGCTCACGTGGGCGTTGGCGGAGGGTGCCGGGCCCCGGCCGGGGTCGTAGAAATTCAGCACGGCCTGAAGGGTGGCCACGGTGCCGCTGTGCATGTAGGGTGCCGTGAGGGCCACGTTGCGCAGGCTGGGCGTGCGGAAGGCGTAGCGGTTGTTGGCCCCCGCGTCGGAGGCCGCGTTTTTGCCGTTATCGGCCACGCCGAGGATGTGCAGCTGGTAGTCGCTGAGCATGGGGCCGCCGTGGCACTTGGCGCAGCCGCTGGTTACGAAAGCGTTCAGGCCTTGCACTTGCTGGGGGGTCAGGGCCGTTTGGTCGCCGCGCAGGTACTGGTCGAAGGGCGAATCGGTGGCCAGCAGCGTGCGCTCGAAGCAGGCCAGCGCCTTGCCGATGTTGACGGCCGTGATGGGGGTCGGCTCCGAAAAAGCCATCCCAAAAAGCGCCGCGTAGGCCGGAATGCCGCGCAGCCGCGCCACCACCGAATCGAGGGCCGCGCCCTCGGCGTACTGGTGGCCGCGCATCTCCTCCAGCGTGGCCACGGGCATCAGCGACTGCGTTTCGAGCGACTGCGCCCGGTTGTCCCAGAGCATAGCGGCCCGCGTGGGGTCAATGCTGCCATCGGCGGTCAGGCCGTTGAAAGCGGCATTGAGCACGGTGGGCGTGTTGCGGTTGGCAAAAGCAACGTCGTTGGGGGCGCGGAAGTGCCGGGCCGCGCCCAGGCCCTGACCATTTTCGCCGATGGCCAGGTCCAGGGCATCGGCGTAGCCGTTGGCGGGGTGGTGGCAGCTGGCGCAGCTCACGTCGCGCCCGCCCGAGAGCACGGGGTCCCAGAACAGCGCCCGGCCCAGGGCGGCTTTGGCCGGGCTGCCGGTATTGTCGGTCGGGGCGGGGGCCACCAGCGGCAGGGCCGTGAGGGTGGCGAGGTCGGCGGCGCTGGGGGCGGCATCCTGCTTCTGGCAGGCCACTGCCACCAGCAGCGTCGCGGCGGCCAGCAGCGAAGCAACCCGTGGAAGTAGAGAAGTGGCCATGGGCAACGCGGTGGCAGAGACAAGTAACTGACCCAGTCTGTTTGCTTTGGGGCGCTAGATTGTCTCAAAGCTGTCCTTCACAACTGCCTGTTGCCAAGTGGAATCGCCGACTTGCCTGCGCACATCGCCCATTTGTCGGTTTCAATAGCCAAACCCCGCCCCGGCCGGCCCCGGACTCACCAAACGGCCTAAACCGCCGACTCGCCGGTAAACCCTGCGGGCTGGCCGATGCGCACTCGCCGTCGCAGACGCGGGTTGTAGCTTGCGGAACCAAAATGAAGTTAAAAGTTAAAAGTGAAGGGTTAAAACAGCTGCATTTTTTAACTCTTCACTTTTAACTTTTAACTCAAAAAAATCCCGTGCCACTACCTCTTCTCCGCTCGGCTTCCACGCTGCTGCTGCACGCCCTGGTGTGGGGGCTGGTGGCGGTGCTGCTGGTGGCCCAGCAGCCCGACTACCCCGGCCCCAAACCCCCCGAGTTCTGGCTGACGCAGGCCGTGGTATTCGGCCAGCTGGGGGGCGTGTTTTACCTGAACGTGGGGTGGGCCGCGCCGCGCCTGCTCTATGGCCGCCAGCTGCTGGCCTACGTGGTCCTGAACGCGGGCCTCGTGCTGGCGGTGCTGGCCGGGCACCAGCAGGTAGCGCAGCGGCTGGGCGTGCCCGAGCTGGTGGCTACCGCCCGCGAGGCCGTCCTCAACCCGCCCAACCCGTGGTCGGGGCCGCGCCCGCACCCGCTGCCCGGCCCCGAAGAAAGCGGCGTGCTCCTGAACCCCGGCGTGCTGCTCATTACGCTGCTGGTACTGGGCATCGCCACCAGCCTCGCGGCTATGCAAAAGGGCCAGCGCGATGCCGAAAGCCGCCTGGAGCTGGAGCGCCGCCAGGTGGCCACCGAGCTAAGCCTGCTCAAAGCCCAGATTAACCCGCATTTCTTCTTCAATACCCTCAACAACATCTACGCCCTCACGCTGCTCGATGCCGACCAGGCCCGCGCCGCCCTGCACCGCCTCTCGCGCATGATGCGCTACGTGCTGTACGAGTCGCCCGCCGGCCACACGCGACTAAGCCAGGAAATTGGCTTTCTGCGCGATTACATCGAGCTGATGCACCTGCGCCTGACCAGCAAAGTGCGGGTGAATTTTGAGATGCCCGACCCGCTCGGTGCCGACCCGCTCATCGCGCCCATGCTGTTCCAGCCGTTTGTCGAAAACGCTTTTAAGCACGGCGTGAGCGCCACCGCGCCGAGCTGCATCACCATTCAATTGCGTCAGCCCTCGGCCCAGGCCGTCGAGTTGTGCGTGCGCAATACTGTATTCCCCGCCCGCCCCGCCGATGCCGCCGACGAGCCGGGCGGCATTGGCCTGGCAAACACCCAGCGCCGGCTCGACTTACTGTATCCGCAGGCCCACACCATCCGCGTCACGCCCCTCAATGCCCACCACGAGTACGAAGTATGTCTCCATCTGACCCTGTAGCCCTGGCCCCACTGATGATTAAGTGCATGGCCGTCGACGACGAGCCGCTGGCCCTGGGGCTGGTGTGTTCCTTCATCGAGCAAACGCCGTTTTTGCGCCTCGTGGGCCGGCACGAAAGCGCCGTGGCCGCCCTGCGGGCCCTGCACGAGCAGCCCGAGGTGCAGCTGCTCTTTCTCGACATCAAAATGCCCGACCTCAGCGGCCTGGAGCTGGCGCGGGTGCTGCAACGCGGCCCGCGCGTCATCTTCACCACCGCCTTCAACCAGTACGCGCTGGAAGGCTTCCGCGTCGATGCCCTCGATTACTTGCTCAAGCCCTTCAACTACGAAGAGTTTTTGCGGGCCGCGCTCAGGGCCAGGGCTTATTTCGAGCTGAAGCAGGCCGGCGAAACCCCGCCCGCGGGGCCGCCCGCCCCGGTTCCCGCTCCCCAATCCGCACTCCCCGAAGACGACCACATCTACCTCAAAGTGGAGTACCAGTTGGTGCGCGTGGCCCTGGCCGATATTCGCTACGTGGAAGGCCTGAAGGACTACGTGAAGGTGCATTTGGCCAGCGCCACCCGGCCGCTGCTCTCGCTCACCAGCCTGCGCGGCATGGAAGAAAAGCTGCCCGCCCGCCAGTTCATGCGCATTCATCGCTCCTACATTGTGGGCCTGAACCACATTCAGGCCGTGGGCCGGGGCACGGTGCAAATTGCCGGCGAAACCCTGCCCGTGAGCGACGGCTACCGCGAGGCTTTCGACCAGTTTTTCAGCCGTTGGAAATAGCTTGGGCCGCCGCGCGACCACTGCCCCAAACTTCATCCTGGCTTACCATTCCGCCGGCTGCCTTGCCGCACCTATGAGCCAGGCTCCGCCCGATTTCTTCGATACCGGTGGCCTTCCCCAGCCGGCCGTTGCCGCCAGCAGCGCGGCCGGGCGCAAGTTCAAGCTATGGGCCGTGCTCAGCGCCGTGGACCAGGGCCAGCTCAGTGCCGCCGAAGCCCGCGCCGCCTACGGCGTAAGCGTCGAAGAAATGCAGGAGCACCGCGCCGGCTGGCTCGCCCTCGGCGCCGGTAGCCGGTAGCCGGTAGCCGGTAGCCGGTAGCCGGTAGCCGGTAGCCGGTAGCCGGTAGCCGGTAGCCGGTAGCCGGTAGCCGAGGAGCCGAGGAGCCGAGGAGC
>JAYULN010000599.1:0-1293 GCA_043763525.1 Hymenobacter sp. | reverse complement strand
GTAGCCAGTATTAAGTAGTCAGTAGTCAGACATCAACGTGCTGTCAATCAAGATTTAACATTGGGTCTGACTACCGAATACTTATGTCCGACTACTTAGCATAGCGGGTGACAACGCTTACCCCACCCGCTTCTCGTAGCAAAAGAACCGCAGCCCCGGCCGAAACGCCAGCCCGATTTCGCCCGCAAACCGGTAGCCCAGCTTCGGGAATAGCCGCTGGGTAGCGGTGTTCTCCGAATTGGTATCCACCCGCAATATCTGCAAACCCTGCGCTATGGCTTGTTTTTCGGCTTGCACCATCAGGGCCACCGCCACGCCTTTGCCCTGCGTTGCCGGGTCTACGGCGAGGCGGTGGGTTACCAGGGCGGGCTCGGTTACGTCCCAGTCGGCTTGGGCGTATTCCGCGTCCTGGTCGGTGGTAAGGGCAGCCACGCCGGCTACCGCGCCATCCAGCTCGGCCACCCAGAGGTGGTTTTGCGCGATGTCATTGATAAAAACGGCCTCATTGGGGTAGTCGGTAGTCCACTGAAAATTGCCGCTGGCATTCATCAGCGGCACCACGCGCCCGATGAGGAAGAGGATGGCCGGCACATCGGTGGCGGTAGCGCGGCAGATAATCATTGAGAAAGCGGCCGCAGCCGATACATTTGTCGCTATTACTGGTTCTGTCGTTCAATGGATAGGGCAGCTGGCTTCGAACCAGCTAATGCGGGTTCGAGCCCTGCCGGAACCACTTTTGCCGCCAGTCGTGGGCGGCGCTACCCGCGCCGCAGCACGGCGGCGGCTTCCTTGGCGAAGTAAGTCAGAATGGCATCGGCCCCGGCGCGCTTGATGCTGGTGAGCACCTCCATCATGGTCTTTTCGCCGTCGAGCCAGCCGTTTTGGGCGGCCGCTTTCACCATGGCGTACTCGCCCGATACGTTGTAGGCCGTCACGGGCAGGTGGGTGCGCTCCTTCACGGCATGAATCACGTCGAGGTAGCTCAGGGCGGGCTTTATCATCACCATGTCGGCCCCTTCGGCCTCGTCGAGGGCCAGCTCGCGCAGGGCTTCGCGCTTGTTGGCGGGGTTCATCTGGTAGCTCTTTTTGTCGCCTTTTTTGGGGGCCGAATCCAGCGCGTCGCGAAACGGGCCGTAGAAAGCCGACGCGTACTTGGCCGTATAGCTCATGATGCTCACGCTCTGGAAGGCATTCTCATCGAGCACCCGCCGAATCCAGGCCACGCGGCCGTCCATCATGTCGCTCGGCCCGATGATGTCGGCCCCGGCGCGGGCCTGGGCCAGGGCCATCTGG
>JAYULN010000598.1:0-8509 GCA_043763525.1 Hymenobacter sp. | reverse complement strand
CCCGGCTTTTTCGTGCCCTTCTGCCACCGGCAAAGCCCGCCGGCCGCTACTAGAAGTTATAAGTTACCCCGGCCGAATAGCCCGTCGACTTGCCCAGGTTGCGGCCGGCCACGTAGGTGCTCGCGCCCAGCGTGAGGCCGAGGCCCTTGGCAATGGGCCGGTAGGCACTAGCCCCCAGGCGCACGAAATTGACGCGGGTGGCCGTGAACTTGCCGATATCGCCGAATTCGGTGATGTCGGTGCCGCCGTTCGATTCCTGGAAGGAAGCCGAGGCCTCAAAGTAGTTTTTGGGGCCGGCGTAGCCCAGCTTGGCTTCGCCTACCAGGGCATTGGGCACGTCGCCGGAGCGCAGGCTGTAGCCCAACTGGCCGGTGGCAAATACCCCCGTGCTGGTTTTGAGGTGGGCCACGCCCAGGGCCGTGTATTTGGTGGCCCGGTTGCCAATGGCGATGATGTAGCCCAGGCCGGTGTTGGTTTGGTAGTCGCTCACGGGCGTGCTGTAGCTGACCGCGCCAAGCAGGTCGAGCACGTTGCTGCCAATTTCGCGGGAGTACGCCTTGAATTTGAGTAGGGCGGTGATGTCTTGCAAGCCCTGGCGGGTGTTGGTGAAGCCCTGCGAAGCCGTGGCCGGTGTGCGGTTGTAATCATTGATTACGGCTTCGTTGGCGTTGCCTTTCGACTGGATGTAGGGTAGGCTTACCACGGCGTCAATCTTGTCGGAGAGGCCGTAGGTGGCGTACAGATTGAGCGAATTGACGCGCACTTCCTGGAAAACGGGCACGCCCGCGACCTTTTCGGGAGCTAAATACACCTTGTCGTAGCGCTCGGAGGTGCCGGACACCACGACCGACCCGTGGCCCTTGCCCGCCATGAAGCCGCTCACGAGGCCTTGGGCGGCTGCCGACGCGGACGAACCCGCCAGAAAAAACGTGCTCAGAATGATTGTAGAAAGGTGTCGCATAAATAAAAATTTAGCAAAAAAAAGGGGCAAAAAGCTGCCCACGGTGGGCCTGAATACGGGAATAGTAGCTGTTGAAGTCATAAACTTACGGTGCGTTATAAAAGATTGGTTTTATCTTAGCACAATCCAACGCTCGCAGAAACTCGTTTATAACCAGTGTATTAGGATGAACAAGTAATTTGATTCGATGAACACCTTTTTTTACCCGATGAAAATATTTACTCCATTTAAGGTCGGTGCCCTGGCATTGGGCCTGCTGGCACTGGGCAGCGGCTGCGCAAAAAATAATGAGGTCGACCCCTCCATTACCAACATCGTAGTTACCAACCCCGACTTCCAGACCTTGGAAGATGCCGCCATTCGCTGCGACGTGGCCGTGCTGCTGGGCAACACCAACGCCGACCCGAAGAGCGGCGGCAAGTTCACCGTGTTTGCGCCCACCAACGCCGCCTTCGCCCGCCTCGGTCTCAATTCGGCCCTGGACCTGATGGCGCTGCAACAGCCGTTTTTGCGCAGCACCCTGTTCTACAACGTGTTCAGCGGCACGTTGCCGGGCAGTGCCCTCACGCCGGGCAATACGTCGGCTTCGGCGCTGGCCGGGCTCACGCGGCGCATCATCCGCCGCGCCGATGGTAGCTTGTACGTGAACGGCTCGAAGATTCTGGGTACCGACGTGCATGCCTCGAATGGCCTGATTCACCCGATTGATAAGGTGCTGCTGGCCACGGGGGGCAACATGGTGGAGTCGGCGGTAGCGCTGCAAAGCGGCGGCGTGTTCGTGAAGCCGGAGCTGACATTTTTGGTAGCCGCTGTGTTGCGCTGTAACCTGCAGGGGCTACTCTCGCAATCAGGACCATACACCGTGTTTGCCCCCACCGACCAAGCGTTTAAGGATGCTGGCATTCCCAGCATTGCCGCCATTAATACGATGGACGTGCCGACCTTGACCAGCATCTTGGCCAACCACGTTTTAAGCAATAGCGGCAGTACGCTGCTCGGTAACAAGTTCACCCCTGAACTGCCTGAAAACACCGCGGTAACTGCTTTCGGTGGTCGACCTTTGGAGTTGGGTCGCTTCGATAATGGCGTGCTGACCGTGAAAGGAGCTGGCAATGCCGTGCCGGCCAACATGGTGATTCCGGACGTGCAATGCACCAACGGCGTGGTCCACGTCATCGACCGGGTGTTGCTGCCCTAAGCAGCTGTTATTGGGCGTGCCGACTGGTGCGCCGGGGCAAGAGAAAAAAATGTATGTTAACGAAAATTACCTGCCGGGCGGCGGTGTGGGCACTGGCCGCCGGCCTGCTGCCGGGCCAGTTACTCGCCCAAACCAACGCGCCGGCTATTATATCCAATGCCAATGCCAATGCCAATGCCAATGCCAATGCCGTGGCCCCCGTGGCGGCGGGGCTGGCGGGCTTTTGGCAGGGGCCGCTCTCGATACCGGGCGGCAGCCTGCCCATCGAAATCAGCATTACGCCGCTGGGGGCTAATAAATTTGCCGCCACCCTCGACCTGCCTACCAAGCGCCTGAGCCGGGTGCCGGCCACCGTGGTGCCGCGGGGCGATACGGTGGTCTTTTACGCCGCCACCGTGGATTGCCGCTTTGTGTGCGTGCCCCGCGCCGATGGCCAGGAGTTGCGCGGCATTTGGTCGCAGCCCGGCCTGCGGGTGCCCCTAGTGTTGCGCCACGCCGCCACGGCTACCAGCACGGCTTCTGGTGCGGCCAAAAACGTGGCGGCCCCGGTGGCCATCAGCACTTACCATACCGAGGCCGTGACCCTGACCAGCCAGCCCGGCAACGTGCCGCTGGCCGGCACCCTGAGCATTCCGGATGGCCCCGGCCCTTTCCCGGCCGCCGTGCTGCTCTCCGACATGGGCAGCCACGACCGCGACGCGAGCCAGGGCCAGTACCGCCTGTTTGCGGGCCTGGCAACGGCCCTGGCCCGCCAGGGCATTGCCGTGCTGCGCCTCGACGACCGGGGCGTGGGCCAGTCGGGCGGCAATGGCAGCCTGGCCACCACCGCCGACCTGGTGAGTGATGCCCAGGCCGGGCTCAGCTTTCTGCGGGTGCGGCCCAGCATCGACCCGGCCCGCACGGGCTTCATCGGGCACGGCGAGGGGGGCAACGTGGCCCTGCTGGCCGCCGTCCAGCCCCTGCCACCCGGTTTCGTGGTGACGCTGGCCGCCTCTGGCTTGGTCGGGCTCGACCTGCTGGCCAGCCAGCCCGAACCCGTGGCCAACCCCGCCGACACGGCCCGCGCCGCCGTGGCCCGTCGCCTGGCTTGGGCCGAAGTGCTCAAAAAAGCCGATATACTGCGTGCCAGCGGGTCCAACGCCGCCCAGGTAGAAACCTACGTGGCCCAGCAGCGCCTGCGAGTCAAAATCGAGGAGCGCAAGCAAGTAGAGAGTACGCTCAAATTTCGGCGGGCCATGCTGGAAATTGTGAAGCAAACCGACAGTGACGACCAGGCCCAGGCCATTGTGGTGAACATGCTGCGCCAGCGCTACCCCAACCAGGACCCCACGCTGACCCGCGGCCGTGCCACCCAGCTCATCACGCCGTGGTACCGCTATTACTTGAAATTTGACCCGCAAACGAGCTTGGCACAGGTAAAATGCCCCGTGCTGTTGCTCCAGGGCACCGACGACCCCGAAGTGAATGCGGCCACTAACCTGCCCGCGCTCGAAAAAGGCCTCAAAGGCAACAAGCGCGTGACTGTGCGCCGCCTGCCCGGTATCAACCATTGGTTTCAGCTACCGGCCAGCGAGCAGCTAACCGTGCCGGGCAGCAGCCCCGACTTGGTTATCGCGCCCGTGGTGCTCGACTCGGTGCGGGATTGGGTGCTATCGGAAACGGCGAAATAGCACTGTTCAGCCCGCGCTAGTAGCCGGCTCACCCAGCCTCAGGCGGCCTGGGTGAGGTGGCAGTCATTGTACTTGCGGCCGCTGCCGCAGGGGCAAAGGTCGTTGCGGCCAAACCTGCGGCGGCCGCGCAGGGTTTTCAGCCACTCGCGCGGGTCGGTGGCAAAGCGGAGGAAACGTTTTTTGGGGCTTTGGCGAAAGGCGCGTGCCAGCAGCTCGTACAGTTCGGGGTGATGTTCCTGTAGTTTTTCGGGGCGTTCGAAAAAATACTCCGTAACGACGGCAAAAAACTCGGCCTCGTTGGTAGCCGCATAGGGGTTGATTTCTGACTTTCCTGCTTGGATAGCGGCTATTTCGCGCTTCATTACGGCGGCCCAGGGCTGGAGCAGCGCGGGCGGCAGGGCGGCTTTGGGCAGGCCATCGATTACCCCATCGGCTTCGTCCAGCATGTGAGCAAACTCGTGAATGCCCACGTTCTGGCGGTCAGCGCCGTCGCGGAAACCTTGTTCAAGCGAGGCCTTGGACAGGCGCATGTAGTGCTGGTTCTGGAAGCCCTGCACCGAGCCGAGCAAGGTGCCTTGCAGCGGTTTCACTGCCTGGTTGGGGTCGCCTTGCAGCTGCCAGGCATCGGGCACGATGAGGACTTCGCCCAGGTTGCGGTATTCCCAGTCGGAGAAGCCAAATACCGGAATCAGCGCCGAGGCGGCCACTAATAGTCGGGTCGCATCGTCAACTTCAGTTTGTACCCCAGTGATGCGGGTAGTGGCCAGAAAAACCTGCGTCTGCTTCTCAAATCGCGCCTTTTCTTGCCTGGTGAGGGAGAGGTAGAAGGCTACCCGCTCGGCCATAATCTGCCGCCAGGCGGCCGGGAAATCTTCGGCCAGCGCCGCCGTGCGGCGGCGCGCATCGGCGCTGGCGTAGCGATAAAAAGCGTAAAGAATGGCGGCCAGTACGGCCAGCGAAATCAGGTAGGGCATGAGCCGCTATAACGCAATGCCCGGTAGTGAGGTTAATTTTTGGCTCCGCGTATGCTAAAAAAGGTCGGCTCCAAAATGGGCCATCAGCTTCTCACGCAGCAGCGCTACCAGCGTAGGATGTTGGAATGGGTGCTTGTCGGGAATGCGAAGCACGACAATGGCCTTGCCGCCAACGGCATCGGCAAATTTTTCCCGCAATCGGTCGGCGTGCCGGCGCTCCATCACGAAAATGATGTCCGCCCATCCCAAATGGCCCGCCGACACGCGCACCCGTGCGCCCGGCTCGGTGCCGGCCGAGCGGGCTTCGTAGTGTGGGTGGCCGTCGAACAGGCGCTCGGCGGTGAGGCTGCGCCACTGGTTCTGGCTACAGATGAAAAGGAGCTTGTGGGGCTCGTTGGGGGCTTCGGGCATTTAGCGAACCAGCGCCACCTTCACTTTTTTGCCCTTTACCTTTGCACCCTGCATGTTGTTCATCACCTCTTCGGCCATGGCCTCGGGCACGGCCACGAAGCTGTAATGGTCGAATACTTCGATGCGGCCCACGGCATCGCGCTCGAGGCCACCCACGCTCACGAAGGCCCCCACGAGGTCGCCGGCGCTGATTTTCTCGCGCTTGCCCGCCGAAATGTGCAGCGTGACGGTGGTGGGGCGTGGCGGTTTGGGCAGGGCATTGGGTAACGACGGCGGCCGCAGGCCGGCCCACTGAATGCCGGCGGCGGCAGGCCAGTTTTGTAACTTCTGCTGCTCGTAGGGCGTGGCAATGAGGTGGGCAGTGCCCACGGCCCCGGCGCGGGCGGTGCGGCCGGCCCGGTGCTGAAAAGTTTCGGGTTTGTCGGGCATGTCGAACTGCACCACCGTGTCGAGCTCGTTCACGTCGAGGCCGCGGGCGGCTACGTCGGTGGCCACCAGCACGGTGGCCGAGCCGTTGCGCAGCTTCATCATCGACTTGTCGCGCTCGGGCTGGAGCATTTTGCCGTGCAGCGCTTCGGCGGCCAGGCCGCGTCCTTTCAGGAAACGGGTGAGCTCCTCCACCCGGTCGCGGGTGTTGGCGAATACCAGCGAGCGGCCCGCGTTGGGCTGCGTGATGATGTGAAACAGAGCGGCGGGCTTCTGGTCGGCGGCATTCACGGTGTGGCCGCGCAGCACCAGGCTCTCGGGCAGCGTGGAGGCGTTCGAGCCGCCGGCGTTCATCACGCGGGGGCGGGTGAGGTATTCGCGCACCAGGGTCAGCACCTTGTCGGGCATGGTGGCCGAGAACAGCAGCGTTTGCCGGCGCACCGGTAGCCGGCTGATGATGGTGGCCATTTCCTCCTGAAAGCCCAGTTCCAGCAGCTTGTCGGCTTCGTCCAGCACCAACACCTTCAACTTATTGGGGATGAGGGTACGGCGTTCGAGGTGGTCGAGCATGCGGCCGGGGGTGGCCACCACTACGTGGGGCATCTGCTGGAGGCCTTTCACTTCGTCGCGCATGGCGTGGCCGCCATAGTAGCCGGCCACGCGCAGGTTGGGTACGTGCTTGCCGAGGCTCTTGAGGGCATCGCGCACTTGCAACACCAGCTCGCGGGCGGGCACCAGCACAATGGCCTGCACGGTAGCCGAGGTGGGGTCAATCTGTTGCAGCACGGCCAGGCCGTAAGCCGCCGTTTTGCCCGAGCCGGTGGGGGCCTGGCCGGCCACGTCCTGCCCTTCGAGGGCGGGGGCCAGCACGAGCTGCTGCACGGCCGTGGGTTGGGTGAAATTCAGCTCGGCCACGCCCGCCAGCAGGGCGGGGGAGAGGGCGAAATCAGCGAATTGGAGGTCGGGCTTGGCTACGAAGGAGGTGGCGGCCGAAGCGCCAGCGGCGGAGGTATCAGGAGTTTGCACGATGCAAAGGTAGACGCTTCGCTTAATGAGGAATTAAGAATGAGGAATGAGGAATTGGAAAATGGCCCAATGGGTCGGAAATTCTTCATTCTTCATTCCTCCTCCACATTCACCAGCCGGTACCGCACCGCTGTTTTCTTGGGTCGAATATCCAGTCCGATGCGGTGGGCGTAGGCCTTGGTGAAAGCGGCCCCGAAGTAGAATATCATGGCGCAATAGAATACGAACAGCAGCACCAGCACCAGGCTGGATGCCGGCCCGTACACCGGGCCTAAATTCTGGGCTACCAGCAGGCGGCCCAGCACCACTTCGCCCAGGCTGATGAGCAGGGCCGTGAGCGCCGCCCCGCGCGTAACGGCCCGCCAGGGCACTTTGGCCAGGCTCAGGGTGCGGAAAGTGATGCCGAACCAGGCTGCAAGAATCAGCCAGGCCATGGCCGCATTCAGCCCCCGCACCAGTAGGTAGCCGAAGGTGAGGTCGAAGTCATGGATGCTTTCGGCAAATAAGCTCAGGGCCGCATCGGTGCCGAAAGCCAGCAGCGAGAGCCCCGCCGTGGCCAGTAAAATGCCGCCCGAGCGCAGCCGTTCGCGCACGGCCTGCGCGAGCTGGCCCGTGCCGCGCTTGGGCCTTATTTGCCACAATTGGTTGAGCGAGTGCTGAATAATCGTGAACAGTGTAGTCGCTACGAACACCAGAAACGCGAAACCGGCCCACGTCACCAGCCGGCTGCGCATGGGGTCGGCCACATTCATCACAATCTGCGACACCAGCCCCGCCCCGGAGGCCCCCACCAGGTTGCTGATTTTACCCAGCAACAGCTGCCGCACCATCGAGGTAGAGTAGAGCGAGCTGAGCAGCTGGATGAGGATGATGAGGATGGGCGGCAGCGCAAACGCCGTGAAAAATGCCGTGGCCGCGCCCAGCCGCAGCGGGTCGTTGGCGGCCAGCTCGCGGGAGGCGCGGTGCAGCAAAATGGGCAGCTCGCGCCACCAGGGCCCGGGCAGCTCGGCGTGCGCGGGCGGGGTTACTTTTGTCATTAGCCAAAAAAACCGGGCTGCCCCGCAAGCATCAGGCTTGCCGGCGGCCACGTCCGGCGAAGATACAGGGCGCTGCTACCTGAAAGTTCACCTCGCGTTTGTGCATATGTCCGAACCCCTCGTTGCCGATTCTACCCCGCCACCCAGCTGGTTGCGCCGCCGCATTATTTTACCTGTGCTGGGCTTGCTTCGCCAAGGGCTGTCGCCCGAGCAGCTGGCCCTCACCGTAGCCGTGGGGGCTGGGGTGGGCCTGGTACCGTTTCTGGGGGCCATCACCACGCTGGCTACGCTGGCGGCCCTGCGCCTGCGCCTGAACGTGGCCGCCATGCAGCTGGTCAGCCACCTGATGACTCCTTTGCAGCTGCTGCTCATCATTCCGCTGCTGCGCCAGGGGGCCCGCTTGCTGGGCAATGCCGAGGAAAAAGAATTGACCCTGGCGCAGATACGCCAACTCTTTGCTCACGACTGGCGGGCCGCCCTGCACCTGCTGTGGCGGGCCGAGCTCGGGGCGTTGGCCCTGTGGGCCCTGGGAACTGTGCCGCTAATGGCAGTGCTGTATTTCGTGCTCAAGCCGCTGTTTCGGCGCATGGCCGCCCGTAAGGCCGGGCAGTAGCGTAAGGTGCCGTGGGCTTTAGCTACTGAAGCTGTTTAGAAAGTCTGGCAAAATAAAAGGACTTCCAAAAAAAGCCGAAATTTGAGGTGTGTCACTCATTTTTTCGTCTTTTAATGGAAGTCCTCTCCAAAGATAATATCCGCGCCTGGATTTTGCCCTCGCTCCCCTTTTCTGCTTTTGGTCGGCCCTCGGT
>JAYULN010000597.1:0-1304 GCA_043763525.1 Hymenobacter sp. | reverse complement strand
AGCCAAATCGGCTTGGCGAAACCGGCCAAAAACGCTTCGTTCACGAAATGATGATTGGCCGCCGAGTACGGAATGTGCAAGCTGAGTACGTCGGCACGGGCCTGCAATTCGCTGAATGACACCAGCATGACATGAGCATCGGCTGGCACCGTCGGGTCGCTGTCGTGCGCCAGCACCGTGCAGCCAAACGCGCCGAGCCGACGCGCCAGCGCCCGGGCCATGTGCCCATAGCCTAGCAGCCCGATGGTTTTACCGCCAAGTTCCTCGCCCCGGTTGGCCTCGCGCCGCCACTGGCCCTGCCGCACTTCGTGGTCGGCGCGGGCAATGTTGCGCAGCAGCGCCAGCAGCAGGCCCACGGCAAACTCGCCCACCGCGTCGCGATTGCCCTCAGGCGCGTTCAGCAGCGTTACGCCGGCCGCCGCCATCGCGGCTTCGTCGATGTTGTCGACCCCGGCCCCGGCGCGGGCCACGTAACGCAGCTGCGGGCCGTGGGCCAGCAGGTCGGCCGTTACGCGCAGCTTGCTGCGCACCAGCAGGCCTTCGTAAGGCCGGGCAGCCAGCGCGGCCGGAATTTCGGCGGCGGTGAGGTAGGGCTGGTAGTCAATTTCGACGCCTATGCTTTGTAGCATCGGTTGCAGCGAAGAATGCATTTCGTCAACAACGAGGCAAAGGCTCATACCAGGCAAGCGTTAGCGGGCCGGGGCCTCAACCGTGAATTCGTCGGCGGCCAGCGTCATGGCCTCAACCGAGGTGGCTTCGCTCACCATTTTGTAGCCCTGCTTGTTATTGATAACCACGAATTTCAGTGGCAAAGCGCCCTTGCTGGCTTTCAGATAGGTAGCCCAATCGCCCATCAGGTGCTTGCTGTAGAGTTCGGGGTTCACGCGCAGCTTGGGCGAAAAATAGTACACGGTGCTGCTGCCATCAGCATCAATTTCCAGGCTCTGGCAGGAGTAGCCGGCAATGGTCGCCTTTTCGGACAGCGGCTTCACCACGGCCCCCGCCGCGCCGGTAGCCGCGTCCATGGTCGTGGCCTGGCCGTTCAGGAAGATTTGAAACTTGTTGGTACTGCCGTTGTACAGCTCCAACAACTGCTTTTTTTCGGTGTATGCCTTGTAGTTGTCGCCGCTAATGTAATAGAGGTTTTCGTTGCCGAACAGGGGGCTCAGCTTGTCGGTGATATCCTGACCATCAAGCGTGGCGAAGGCATTGTGGTACACAATTTTGCCGCTGAACCACGGCCCATCGGCCGCCATCGTGAAGGAGCACAGCAGCACGGAGGCCGCCACAAAAAGCTTTTTCAT
>JAYULN010000596.1:0-19214 GCA_043763525.1 Hymenobacter sp. | reverse complement strand
TGTGATTTCATCTGCTCGTTCAGCCGCATTCAGGATTTCATTACCGCCCCGGTTTTCTGCATTGCGGAAGCCAAGAAGCAGGATTTGGAGCAAGGCATTATACAGTGCGCGGCTCAACTTATCGCCGCTCGTCGCCTTAATGAGCTGGAAGGCCACTCGCCCCGCGCCTTGTTCGGCTGCTCCACCACGGGCATCGAATGGCGGTTCTTACGCTACGAAGGCAACGAATTCATCTTGGATGAGGGCCGCTACTTGGTAAATGACTTGCCGGCGCTGCTGGGCGTATTGCAGCGCATCGTCGATGCGTCGCGGGCACAATTAGCCGTGGCTTGAATTGAACAGGACTTCTGCAACAGCTTCTTCCGCCTCTTCCGCCACTTCAAGCGGCGGCGGGGGTACTTGGGGTGGGTACTTTGGCTTGCTCAGAAGCGGGGATTCTGTTGCTAGAAGCTACCTCACCGCTGGCGAGATGCTTCACTGCGTTCAGGATAATATGTTGGTTGCTTTGATAAATTCACCAGCGCCTGGCCAACGCCCGTTTGTAACCCTGCGCCTGCCGGGCTAGTATGCCGCAGCTAACCCGTTGCCGGGATGGGCATACTTTGCCTGATTCCGGTCTCCTATCACTGCCTTTGCTTTATGATGACTCATTTCACCGAATTCGATAGAACCAAGCTTTTCCTGCTGTACCATCTCAACCCGGTGCATCCCAAAGCGCCGTCGCCTCCCAAAGGCCCCTTGCTCCAGATTGTGATTATCCGGCACGGCGAAAAGCCCACTGCGGGCGACAACCTTTCCCCCGAAGGCCTCGAACGGGCGCTGGCCCTGCCCGACGTGCTCAACAACCTGCTGCCCCGGCCGCCCCATTTCACCTACGTGCCGTGCATCGGCACCGACAAGGAGGACACCACCCGCGTGCGGATGATGCAAACCGTGCTGCCCTACGCCGTGCAGCACAACCTGACCATCAACAGCGACTACGCCCCCGACGAAATAAAGGGCCTCGTGAAAGAGCTGCGGCACCACCGCGGCACCGTGCTGCTGGTCTGGGAGCATCATAACATTGTGAAAATTGCCGCGGCCCTGGGCATCGCAGAACCCCAGGAATGGCCCGATAATGACTATGACAGCATCTGGACCATCACCTTCAAGAAAGGCCGGGCCACGGGCAAAGCCAAATTACCGGTGCTCACCAAGGAACGGCAGGGCATTCAGCCTACGGTTGTTTAACCTGGCTCGGGAGTCTGGTCGGTTCACGCACAAACCGATTTTAGCGGGGGTTGCGCTGCGCTAAATACGCCCCAGACTGGCGCGATTCTGGGCCGATTGAGGCCAGTATTTAAGCGGCTGTTTGCGTTAGGCCGCGAGTTCGCCCAGGCGCTAACGCAAACAGCTTCTAAACGCTGTCTAAGTAGTCGGACATAAGTATTCGGTAGTAAGACCCAATGTTAAATCTTGATTGACAGCAGGTTGATGTCTGACTGCTGACTACTTAATACTGGCTACCTACTTACCCCGCGTTTAGAAGCTCTCGCTACGCCGCACAGCACTTCTTATATTTCTGGCCGCTGCCGCAGGGGCACGGGTCGTTGCGGCCGATTTTGGGTAGCACCTGCCGGGGCTGCTGGGTGGCGAGGGCGTGGCGATATTCGGCGTGTTTCGCCTCTTGCTGGGCCCGGCGCAGGGCGATGCCGGCCGCATCGGGATGAAAGGGCGAGTAGTTGTCGGGCTCGGCGCGCAGCTGCTGGTAGCGGGCGAAGATGTCGGGGGAAGGCGGCAGCGGGGCCGCCATGTCGAAGTTGATGTCGTCGGCCCCGCCAGCGATGCTTTCGTCGACCAGACCCAGGCGGTGCAGCTCGCGCATCTCGGGTTCCAGCTCGCGCAGGCCCGCCGCCTGCATATCGGCCAGCAGGCCTCCCAGATAATCCTCCAGCGCGTAGCCGAGGGTGTCCGCATCGGCCGGGTAGAGCTGCGCCGCCTGGTCGGCGTGGGCGATGATGCGGCGCAGGTAACCCTGCACAAACGCGACGATGGCGGGCCGCAGCGCGGGCTGCGTGCGGGCCAGTCGCGCCAGGGCATCGGTTACCACCAACCGGTGCTGAAACAGCATTTCCTGGTCCTCCAGCGTGGCCAGCAGCTCGGGAAGGCGCGTGTGCCCGGCGCGGGCCAGCAGGTCCGGCATTTCCTCGTGCAGCTCATCGCCGAACCAGAATTCGGTACTCTCCGAGTCGAGGCGCAGCAGGCGGCAGTACACGTCCAGGGCTTCCGGGGCGTGCAGGTCGTGCAGCAGGTAGAGGGCGTGGAAGAAGCAATAATTATCCAGCCAGTCCTCGCCTATGAGTGCATCGGCGAGGAAGCTATCCAGCGTGAAATTGGCTATTTTCAGCAGCTCAGGCACGGCCGTTTCTGGGCCCAGCGCCAGTATCTCGCGCAGCACCGCATCATCAATGAAGTAGTCACGAGCATAAAGCTGCTCAAATACCGGGTGCGAAAACGTGGGTCGGGTCATCAGAAAAATAAGTTTGGGGGTGGCGCAATGGCGCGGCTGCTTTGGCAAATACCAGGTATGGAAGTCAATGATGACACACGGCCGGCAATGGCGCGGGGGCCGGCTGCGTATCACTGGCCAGGGGTTAGGCACGACTCAAACGGGGGTAGCTCAGCGCGGTGGTCAGGTTGGGGCACCGGTTCGGTTACCGCAGCGCAGATTTTGTAGCCCGCGCTACGGCTGGCCGCGTAGCGTCAGGAACTGAAGTATTGCGGCCACTGGCAAACATTACGCCGGGCCAAACGTCTCTTCACTTCCCAACCCAACCAGCCGTTATGCCCACCACCACCATCGCTCCACACTCCGCCCAACCCCTTACCGTGTCGCGCCTCGGCTACGGTACCATGCGCCTCACCGGCCCCGAAATATGGGGCGAGCCGGCCGACCGGCCCCAGGCCCTGGCCATTCTAATTCTAAGGAAGGCGGTTGAATCGGGTGTTAATTTCCTCGACACCGCCGACTACTACGGCGAGGACGTTACCAACCGCCTCATTGCCGAAGCCCTGCACCCTTACCCGGCCAACCTGGTTATCTGCACCAAGGTGGGTGCCACCCACCGCCCCGATAAAAGCTGGGTGCCCTTCAACACGCCCGAAAACCTGCGCACCGCCATCGACAACAACTTGCGCACCCTGAGACAGGAGCAGATTCAACTGGTGCATCTGCGGCTGATGGGCCACGGCGCGGTGCCGCTGGACGAGCAGCTGGGGGCCATGTTCGAGCTGCAGCGCGAAGGCAAAATCCGGCACGTGGGCCTGAGCAACGTGACCCGCGCCGAGCTGGAAGCCGGGCTGGCGCTGGGCGCAATCGCCACCGTCTAAAATATGTATGCCTACGGCCAGCAAACCACCGTGGTGCTGCCCTACGGCACCAACCCCGGCGGCGAAGAAGTGCTCGGCCTGTGCGAGGCGCACGGTATCCCGCTCATCCCGTTTTTCTCGCTGATAAACTCCCTGGCCAAGGCCAACGACAAAATTGCCGAAATCGCTCGCCGGCACCACGCCACCGCCGCCCAGATTAACCTGGCCTGGCTGCTGCACCACTCGCCCTGGATACTGCCCATTCCGGGCACCTCGTCGCTGGCGCACCTGCAGGAGAATTTGCAGGCGGCCGAAATCAGGCTGACGGCGGAGGATACGGCGTATCTGAGGTAGGCATTGCCTGTCACGATGAATCGCCTGTCATGCTGAGGCCCGGTGCCAATTCCTGACCAGCCATTATTTTTGCCCCCATGAAACGCAGTTTTTGGTGTGGCATCGGCCTCCTGCTCTTGGCGGCCCCGGTGCAGGCCCAATCCCTGACGGGCGTGTGGCAGGGCGTAGAAGCCGAAACCGGCGAACCGAATGCCTATTGGCCGGCCGTGCTTCGGGTGCAAAAAAGCAAGGGCACCGACCTGTTCGGCGTGCTCTATCAAGAAGTAGGCGGCAAGCCGGGCATCACGGTTACGTTTCAGATGGAGGGGGCGCGCTCGGCCACCGGTATGCGCCTCAACCACGTGCAAAAGCTGAACGAAACCGGCCGCACAACAACCAGCGACTGGTGCGACGGCTCTATCACGTTCACCTACGAGGCGGCCCAGGAAAAGCTGACCGGCCGCGCCACCTACCGCCCCGTGGGCGACTGCGACGTGGGCACGTTCACGTTCTACCGTATCAAGCTGAAATCGGCCGCCACGGTACCGGCCGGAGTTGAAAGCAACCTGCGCGTGTCGGGCCGCAACGTGCTCTGGTTTGCCGATGCCGGCCTGAAGCAGCCCGTAGCCACCGGCAACACCTACCGCACCACGCTCCGCAAAACCACCACCTTCTACCTCAAACAAGGCTACTACCCCACCAGCCAGAGCCCGGTGGTGCCCATCACCCTTCAGGTGAGCGGGGCCGGCAAGCCCGCACCGGTTCGTGCGCCGCGGCCGGCCCCGCCAGTGCCGGCCGATTCGGCCACCAAAGCCCCGATTATCGCCCCCATTCTGCCCCCGGCCCCCAAGCCGGTGGTATTGCCGACCGTGCTTTTTAAGCTGGGCAAGGCCGAGCTGCTGCCCGAAGCCATTCCCGCCCTCGACCAGCTGGCCGCCGAGCTAAAAGCCCGGCCGACCTTGCAGCTGCGCATTCTGGGCCACACCGACCGGGTGGGCGAGCCCGATAAAAACCAGCTGCTCTCGGAGCAACGTGCCGCCGCCGTGAAGGACTATCTGGTGCAAGCCGGCATCGCGGCCGACCGCCTCAGCCCTACCGGCTACGGCGACGCGCGCCCCCTTTTCGCCTCGCCCGATGCCCGCAACCGCCGCGTCGAAGTAGAGGAGGTGAAGTAAGGATTTAGCGCGCGACACTCATCCTTCGATTTTGACTTCATTATTCCATGCCCCACCGCCACTTCCTCATTCACAAGCCCTACGGCTGCCTCAGCCAGTTCGTGACCCGGTTTTCCGGCGAAGCCAAAAAAACCATGCTGGGCCAGTTTCATGACTTCCCGGCGGGCACGATGTCTATTGGCCGGCTCGATGAGGACAGCGAAGGCCTGCTCCTGCTCACGACCGACGGGAAAGTGAGCGAGCACATTCGCAGCAAGAAAATTGAGAAGGAATACTACGCCCAGGTCGATGGCCTGATGGACGAGGCCGCCCTGGCCCAAATGCGGGCGGGGGTCGAAATCGGCATCCAAAACGAGAAATTCCTGACCAGCCCCTGCACGGCACATCACCTGGAGGTAGCCCCGGGCTTTGCGCCCCGCACCCGCAAAATCCGCGACGACCGGCACGGGCCTACCAGTTGGGTGTCCATCACCGTCACGGAGGGCAAATTTCGGCAGGTTCGCAAGATGACGGCGGCCGTGGGCTTCCCCACCCTGCGGCTGGTGCGGGTGCGCGTGGGCCGCTTCGTGCTGGGCGATTTGGCCCCCGGCGCGGTGGCCGAAGTGGCGAGTCTGGAAGATTAACTCTCGATTAATTTATGCTGCATGCCTAACATTTTAAGCGGACTGCCGTATCTTTGCATCAGAATGAACCACTAAGGCTATTCTGCTACTATTATGAAAAAGACCACCGCATTTTCGTTGTACTCGCTGCTGCTTTTGGGCGGCATGGGCTACCTGGCTGCCAAACTGGCCGACCTGGACCTGACTTTTTTCTTCGATGGTGACGACGAGCAGTACTACTGCTAACCGCTATTTTATCGTTATCCAGCATCCTGTCGCTACTTATAGTTGAAAAAGCCCGGCCTTTCGCCGGGCTTTTTTGTTAAGAATTCGGCCATTGCGGCCGGTGGTGGCGGTTCGGCGCGGCTTTTGGAACATTGCCCGGCCAACAGCGTAACCCGTTGAACACTTTTTTCACCGGCTGCCGGTGGCAGCGCGTGGCGCGGCCACCGCAGCTTCACCCCTTCCCCCGCCTGGTTTTTATGAACCTCGACTCCCACCAAGCTCAGGTGAGCTACATTATTGGCCGCGACCTGGCCCGCAACTTTGCCCAGCAGGGCCTCGAACTGGACGTGGATACCCTGGCCGGCGCGCTGAAAGAAGGCCTCCAGGGCCTCCCCAGCCGCCTCACCCAAGAAGAAATGCAGGCCGCCATGCAACAATTGCAAGAGCAAGTGGGCGGTGCCGACGACGACGATTCCCAAGACTCCAACCCCATGAACAACAACAAAGCAGAAGGCGAAACCTTCCTCGCCGACAACGCCAAGAAGCCCGGCGTAACCACCCTGCCCAGCGGCCTCCAGTACGAAGTACTGACCGAGGGCAGCGGTAAAAAGCCCGGCCTGGGCTCGTCCGTCACCACGCACTACCACGGCACGCTCATCAACGGCACCGTGTTCGATAGCAGCTACCAGCGCGGCCAGCCCGCCACCTTCCCCGTGAACGGCGTGATTGCCGGCTGGACAGAAGCGTTGCAACTGATGGGCGAGGGCTCGAAGTATCGCCTCTACATCCCTTCGGACCTGGCCTACGGCAAGCGCGGCGCGGGCCGCGACATTCCCGGCGACACGGCGCTGATTTTTGACGTGGAGCTGCTAAAAGTGAATAACTGAGCGACTGCCGTGGTGGCGGGGGCTCCGGCCGCCGCCACCACGCGCACCGCCGCGCCCACCTGGGCACGCCCCAACACTACTTTGGCTGCTGCTGAGTTCATGAACCACAACCAAGACCAGCCCCCCGCTGCAACGCCGGCCCCGGAAGATTCTTCCGGGGCCGATTTGCTGACTACGCCCGCCGCCGCCCCGCCCCTAACCAACCAGCCCCAGCCGCCGCCCGAGCCCCCCCTGCGCAGCAAGGATGGCCGCGTAGTGCTCACCGAAACCACGCTCACCGTGCGGGGCCAGGTTTTTTGGCTGCGCGAGCTGGAACGGGCCGAACTCACGCCGGTGCGCTGGCTGCTGTGGTACCTGCTGGGCGGCCTGGGGCTGGCCACGGTGATGATTGCCTTTCTGCAAAACAGGCTGCGCACCGGGCCGGCCATGGCCGGCATGGCCCTCACGGCGCTGCTGCTGGCCTACGGACACCGGGGCACCAACCGCCTGCGCCTGCACCGGCTGGGCCGCGAGATGGTCAACTTTGCCCTGCCCGGCGATACTTCGCCCTGGCAGCGCCTCACGGCCGAGGTAAATCGCCGCATTTTCCGGGTTCACGACCAGGCCGCCCGCGAAGCCGCCGCCCTGCTGGCTGCCGCCGACGAAGCCAACCGCCTGGCGGCCCTGGCCGCAGCCGAGAGCGAGGAAAATGCAAAAGATATTACTCTGCCCCCTAACTAGTACCCCCTTCGCGGGCGAAAATCGCAAGCAATTTCCAATGGCTGGGCTGCTACCTTCGCGGCCCGTATTTCATTTGTAGCCCCTCACCCTTCCGATTCTCGACTTACCCTTACCGTATGGATTCTAAACATTCGCACACCGCCATTTCCGGGGCGGGACTGCTGATTGCCTTGGGCATTATTTACGGCGACATTGGCACGTCGCCCCTCTACGTGATGTCGTCCATCCTGAAAGGTGGCACGGTGCCCGACCTCATCGACCCGCACCTGATACTCGGCGGCATTTCGTGCGTTATCTGGACGCTGACGCTGCAAACCACCGTCAAGTACGTGCTGCTTACCCTGAACGCGGACAATAACGGCGAGGGCGGCATTTTCTCGCTTTATGCCCTGGTGCGGCGGCGCGGGACCTGGCTGTCGGCCGTGGCCATCATCGGCGGCTCGGCCCTGCTGGCCGACGGCGTGATTACGCCGCCCATTTCGGTATCGTCGGCCATCGAAGGCCTGAAAGCAGTGTACCCCGGCCTCACGCAGGGCGTTATCGTGTACATCGTTATCGGCATCATCGCAGGCTTGTTTCTGCTGCAAAGCTTTGGCACCCAGATTGTAGGCAAAGCCTTTGGGCCGATTATGCTGCTGTGGTTCAGCATGCTGGGCGTATTGGGCGGAAGCTGGATTATTCAGAATCCCACCATTCTCAAAGCCTTCAACCCCTACTACGCCTACGATTTGCTGGTACATTACCCCAGCGGCTTCTGGCTGCTGGGCTCGGTATTTCTGTGTACCACGGGGGCCGAGGCCTTGTATTCGGACCTGGGCCACTGCGGCAAGGGCAACATCCGCATCAGCTGGACTTTTGTAAAAACATCGCTGCTGCTCAACTACCTGGGGCAGGGGGCGTGGCTGCTTCAGCACCAGGGCCAGATGCTGAACGGCCAAAATCCGTTCTACGCCCTCATGCCCAAGTGGTTCCTGCTCATCGGTATCAGCATTGCCACGGTGGCGGCCATCATTGCCTCGCAGGCTCTCATCACGGGCTCGTTCACGCTGGTGGCCGAAGCCATTCGCCTCAATATGTGGCCCAAGGTGAAGCTCAACTACCCCACCGACGTGAAGGGCCAGCTCTTCGTGCCCAGCATGAACCGGTTGCTGTTGTTGGGCTGTATCGGGGTGGTGCTCTACTTCCAGGAATCGACCAATATGGAAGCCGCCTACGGCCTGGCCATCACGCTTACCATGCTGATGACCACCATTTTGCTGACTGTCTGGCTGCGGGCCAAAAAAGTGGCCCTACCGCTGGTTATCGCCTTTGCCTCGCTCTATGGCATCATTGAAGGCGCATTTCTGATTGCCAACATGCGGAAGTTTCCGCACGGCGGCTGGGTGTCGCTGGCCATCGGCGGCGCGCTAATGGCCGTGATGTACGTGTGGCTGAAAGCGTTTTACATCAAGCGCCGCCTCACCGAATTCGTGCGTCTGGAGCCCTACGTCGATGCCCTCAAGCAACTCAGCGACGACGATACCATTCCGAAATATTCGACCCACCTGGTGTTTCTGACTTCGGCGGAGCGCAGCACCGAAATCGAGCAGAAAATCATCTACTCCATCTTCCAGAAGCGGCCTAAACGGGCCGATATCTACTGGTTCATCCACGTTGATACCACCGACGAGCCGTACACCATGGAATATAAGGTGACGGAAGTGGCCAGAGACGACGTATTTCGCATCAACTTCCGGCTGGGTTTCCGCGTGCAGCAGCGCATCAACCTCTACTTCCGCAAGGTGATTGAGGACCTGGTGCGCAACAAGGAAGTGGACATCACCTCGCGCTACGAGTCGCTGAGCAAACAGCACGTCACCGGCGATTTCCGTTTCGTGGTGCTCGAGAAATTCCTCAGCGTCGAAAACGACTTCCCGACCCTGGAGAAACTCGTGATGCAGGCCTACTTCTACATCCGCCAGTTCATCGCCTCCGAAGACCAGTATTTCGGCCTCGATACTTCGTCGGTGAAAGTGGAAAAGGTGCCCCTCGTGATTGCACCCGTGCGCGAAGTAGCCCTGAAGCGGATTAAGTAATCTGGACCGCAGATGTGACGAATTACACGGATTATTTGGGGTTCCGCCACATAGCCAAGACCAAAAAAAGCCGCCTCATCAGGCGGCTTTTTTCTTGTTCAAAAATTCAGGCAGTAAGCAGCGGAATTACAAATAGTCTGTTCAATCCGTTGGAATTTGTTAAATCTGTGGTCCCAGCCACTTGGCCAGCACTTTTTGCTGGGCAGCGGTGGGATTGGGCATGAGTTGAATCTGGTATTTGAGGTCGATGGAGGGCACCATGGACAGGGTAATGTCACGCGGTAAGCCGTCGCGGCGCACCTGTAGCTTGATTGTGGTACCAACCGGCCCGCTTACCAGCGTTTTTACGGTTTCCTCACTGGGCTGGGCTCCGTTGATTTGCAGCACCTCGTCGTTCACGTTCAGGCCGCTGGTCCAGGCTACGCCGTCGCGCACCACGCTCGTGACGAGCAGCTTGCCGGTGCGGTTCGAAAAAATCGCGCCCAACGTACCATCGGTGCTGAGCGGGGCGCTGCTGAGGGCCAGGCCGGCATAGCCGAGGGCGGTGGCATAATCGAGGATTTTGGTGCCATACACGCTGTTTTTGAAGAAGTCGTCGTAGCGGCGGCCGGCCACCTGAGCCACGGCATCCTGAAACTCCTGGTCGGTGAAACCGCGCTTCAGGCCCAGGTAATACTTGTCGTAGAGCAGCCGGAACACGTCGTCGAGGTGCTTCTCGCCCTTGGTGACTTCAATGATGCTCAGGTCGAGCACGGTGCCAATGGCATCGCCCTTGTCGTAGTAGCTGATTTGCGAGTTATTCGAGTTTTCGTTGGGCCGGTAGTAGCGAATCCAGGCATCGAAGCTCGACTCGGCGGCCGACTGCACACGGTTGCCGGGCGTGTTTTCCACGGCCGTAATCTCATTGGCCAGCTTGCCCAGGTACTCATCGCGCGAGATGAAGCCGGCCCGCTGGTTGATGACTTTCGAGTAATACTCCGTCATGCCCTCGCTCACCCACAGCATGTGCGTGTAGTTTTCCTGGTCGTAGTTGAACGGCCCCAGCGCCACCGGCCGGATGCGCTTCACGTTCCAAAGGTGAAAATATTCGTGCGCTGCCAGGCCCAGAAACGACTTATATCCGGCCTCGGTGCCGTAAGTGGTGCGGCTCACTTCGAGGGTGGTGGAGTAGAGGTGTTCGAGGCCGCCGCCGCCGCGCTCCAGGTTATGCACGATGAAGAGGTAGTGGTCGAGCGGGCTTTGGCCCACCACGCCCTTAGCGGTTTCGCACACCTTTTTCAGGTCGGCCACCAGCTTGGCTTCGTCCACGGTGTAGGTGCCGTACATGGCCACTTGGTGGAGCGTACCGTTGGCGGTGAACTCCAGCACCTTCTGGTTGCCGATTTCAATGGGCGAGTCGGCCAGCTCGTCGTAGCTCGCGGCTTTGTAGGTGAATTTGCCGGGGGCGGCGGGGCGCAGGGCCGTGCTCACCTGGGCCCAGCCAGCGGCGGGCTGCACGGCCACGGTACTGGCCAGCATCTTGTTATCGGCCGGGTACATGAACACGCTGCTGCCGTTGAGGTAGCCGTGGTCGGCATCCACAAACGAGGTCCGCACCGTTAGCTCATAGGCATACACGCGGTAGCTCACCAGGAAACTGGCCTGCTTGGAGTGGCGCACCCGCCAGGTATTCTTGTTAATTTTTTCGACGGCCAGGGCCTGGCCAGCGGCCGTGCGGGCCTGAAAGCCCTCCACGTTCTTGGCAAATTCGCGCACCAGGTACGAGCCGGGCGCCCACACCGGCATTTTCACGTCGGTGTAGTCGGCCGGGAAACCGCCCAGGTCCATTTTTACCTCGAAGTAGTGGGTTTGGGGCGCGGGCATGGCCAGTGTGTAGCGCAGCGTGGGCACCACCACGGCAGGGCGCGGCGCGGCCGCCAGCTCGCCAGCCAGCAGCACCGTCAGCGCCGCCGGGAAAACCAGCATTTTTGAATTTCTGAGCATCAGCAATGTTGAAGCAATGTTATGAAACGAACCAAGGGCACAAAGTAAGCCCCGCTGGCTGCCTCCAACCTAGCGGCCCGGCGGCCCGTTAGGGGCTAAAGTGGCGCTTACTTTCCGGGCCCGCCCCCTATATCAACTTCCTTATGCGTTTCGTGTGGCTGGCTTTTGTGGGTTTGATAGCGGCCATGGCCCTCGTGCTGCCCCGCCTGCACCGACCCGCCAAAACGCCGGCGGCGGCCCCGCAGGCCACCTTTGCCGCCCTGCGTGCCCCCGCCGCCGGCCCCAACGCCCGCGCCGACAGCATCGTGGCGTTTGGCCTGGCCCAGCGCGGTACGCCCTACGTGTATGCCGGCACCTCCCCGCTCACGGGTTTCGACTGCTCTGGGTTTATCATGTTCACTTTTGCCCATTTTGGGGTGGCCGTGCCGCACTCCACGGCCCGGCTCATTGATGTGGGCCGCCCCGTGGCCCGCGCCGATGCCCAACCCGGCGACATCGTGGTATTTACCGGCACGGCCTCTACCAGCACCACGCCGGGGCACGCCGGCATCGTCATCTCGGGCCGGGGCGAGGTGCCGCTGCGGTTCGTTCATTCTTCGTCGGCCCGGCGCGAATCGGGCGTGAAAGTGAGCCAGGTAGAAGGCACCGACTACGCCCGGCGCTTCATGCAGGTGCGGCGCGTGCTGGGGCCGGCCGAAGTGGCAGTTGCGCGCCCCAGGCCTGCCGCCCCGCCCCGCCGGGCCGGGCCAATACCCGCGCCCGTGGCCGCCCTGCCCAACCGCGCCGTGGCCGTGGAGCTGGCCCCCGCGCCCGCCACCGCCCCGCCAGCAATGCTGGCTCCGTTGCAGCGGCCAAGCCATTATGGGCGGAAGCAAACGGCAGCGGCCAGCAAAACCACTCATTCAGCCCACAAAACGGTGAGCCGCAAGAAAACGGTGGCCAAAAAAACCACGCTCCGGCTCAAGCATAGCGTGGCTAAACAAGCTGTTTCGGCCAAGCCTGCCACCAGCACGAAATCGGTGCGGGCCACCCGCCACCGCTAGCTCACTCCTCGCCGAGAGTTGCTCCAGCCGCTCAACTTGAATTTGCCTGAACGCAGCGATGCCCGGTTTGCCTTTGCCGTCCCACTAAAGGGCGACTGGGCGAACCGGGCATCTAATCCTTCAAATCTTACCAAGCGGCGAAACTGGGGTACAGTTCCGGCGTCCGCTCCTCAGAGTAAGACCTGGCCGAATGTGGGCAGCCTTAGGAGCTGCCCCACGAAGCTGTTGTTAGGCGCGTACTGCGGTGAGGCGTACGACATTCGACAGGCTTGGCAGGATTTGTTTGGGACTACTAGACATTTTGTACCTCCTTTCTTTACGTTCGACATATCCCTCGCACGCGCGGCCCAGCACCTTAGGGCTGCTTGAGCGGGGTCGTAGCACTCACTACTGAGCGGTAAAGTTAATAGCAGGCGCTAAGGTTCAAAATCCTGAGGCCTAATTTCCACCAAAACTGCCTTCATCAGGGCTTTATGCCTGATTTACAGCTTACTTATTTTTGGATTTTTCCCGACTAGTAGCCCGCTAGAATCGACGGGCCACAACTTGGCCGTAAACTTGCCTATGCCCTGCTAAAGGAAGCCTGCGGGCGTTCCCAGAATTTTCCCTTACCTTTTCTCCTCAAATCCACCTCATACTTCATCGGTAACAATGAAAAAAACACTGCTCTTACTCGTTGCGCTCGTGCTGGGCTTGTCCCGCCTGGCTTCTGCCCAAACTATGTCGCCACTCGGAGTCTGGACGAACTCGGAAAAAAAGGCCACGTTTGAAATTTACAAGTGCGGCACCAACCTGTGCGGCAAAATCGTGACCCTGACCATTCCCAACGACCCGGCCACCGGCAAGCCCAAAACCGACTCGAAAAACCCCGACCTCAAGCTGCGCAGCCGCCCCCGCCTGGGCCTGGTGTTCATGCAAAGCTTCAAGTACGACAGCGATAACAAGTGGGACGACGGTAAAATCTACGACCCCGAAACCGGCAAAACCTACTCCTGCTACATGAAGATGGAGAGCCCCAACGTGATGGAAGTGAAAGGCTACATCGGCTTTTCGCTCATCGGTAAGTCGCAAACCTGGACGCGGATAAAATAAGCGCCCCCGCCAGCATCCGGTACCAACCCCCAAGGCCGGCTTCCTCACGGAAGCCGGCCTTTGCTTGTGGCCCATCGGCCAACTGCCCCCTCTTTTTCAATACCCGCCCAAAACCAGCCCCAAGGCCGATGGAGAAACTATTTGGCCAGGCCGGTGTTTCGACCGTACTAAATTTCTCCGTTTTGTTCGATTTCATTCAGAATTTATTTAAGCCCAAAGCTCCGGCGACGGCCACCTGGCACGCTGTGGCTTTGTCGCCGGGCGAAGAACAACGCCACGCCCGCTGGGTCGAGCAGCGCGTGTTTCTGAACTGGCTCGGGCCGTACTACAAGGCTTACCACTTGCGCAAAGGCGGCGCGGGCGGCCGGCGCGGCCTGCGCGTAGAGTTATTCCAGGAGCACGGCCGCCAGGGGGCCATGTTTTTTTTCGACCCCACCATCGGACCGGGCAATTTCCGGCATTTCTATGAGCACCTGGGCGAGCGGGTGCTGGGCTTGGGCTACCACCGCGCCTGCGCCGACCAATGCACCAAGCGCCACGCCCACCACACCGAAACCACGCGCAAGCAGCTATTCAAGCCCAACCCCACCGATTGCCCCAAAACCGGCCAGTGCAACCAGCGCTTCGGCCTCGTCACCCTCGACCTGGTGGTCGTGAACGGGCACCCAATGTTCATTCGCCTCACTAGCAACGCCATGCTCGATGCCTGCTTCACCCCCGCCTGCTCGTTCGACGAACTGCTGATGAACCTGCTCGACGCGCTTCCCGCCGATGCCACCACCCAAGCACTGGTGTCGGACTATTACGCGGTGTTTTGAGTTGTTAAAATAGGCTGCCGAACGTAAGCTGCGCTTGTCGAAGCATCTCTACCGCACAATTACAACGGTAGAGATGCTTCGAATGCGCTCAGCATGACCGCCTTTTCCGCAACTTTGGATTACCCATAATTTCGCATCACCACTTACAAAAAATGCCGCCTCTGCATGAGGCGGCATTTTTTGTAAAAAGCAAATCGGTGAGGCTACTCCCGCACGAAGCGGCCCTGGCCGAGCAGCTCGTTGCCGGGGCCGAGCAGGCGTAGGTGGTAGAGGCCGGGAGCCAGGGCGTGGGTATCGAGCTGGGGCTGGGCCACGGTTACCACCTGGCGCAGCACCACGCGGCCGGTGGCATCGAGGGCTTCGGCGATGAGGCGGGCAGCGGGCAGGGCGGCGAGCTGGAGCTGGTCGCGGCACGGGTTGGGGTAGAGCGTGAGCGGGGCCAGGCCGGCGGCAGTGCGGGCGGCGAGCAGGGTGTTGTCGCGCACGGGGGCGGCGGTGGGCACATCAAGCACCCACTGGTCGGGGTCGACGGCGATGCCGGTTATGGTACCGTTCACGGCGAAGCGGAAGGTTTCGCTGGCCTGCGACTGGTGCAGACGCACGGTGCGGGTGGTGCCGTTCGAGAAGGTGAGGCGATAATCTACGTCGGTATCAAAGAAAGGAGTTGTGCCTGGCTGCGAGGCAGTTTCATTGACGCGCAGCACGAAATTGTTGCCACCCTGGTTCCAGCGACCGGTGAAGGTGGGGTAGCCCTGGCCCCGGAACCATTGCTGGAAGAAGTAGCCCAGCGGCCGACCGGCCTCCACCTCAAATATCCGCTGCAAATCGGCCGTGTGGGCCGTAGAGCCCCGAAACGTACTTTGGTAGGTGCGCAGGGCCCGAAAAAATTTGGTGTCGTCGTTCAACAAGTACCGCAGCATGTGAATGACGGCCGCGCCCTTTTTGTAAGACAGCGAGGTGCTGAATATGCGGTTGACGTTGGTGGTATCGGCCACGTACACGGTGCCCGTCGAGGTAAGGGCGCGCTGGTGGGTGGCATCCATCCAGGAACGGGCATCGGCCGGCGTGGCAAGGGCTTGCAGCGACAGGTACTCGCCGTAGGACGCAAATCCCTCGTTCAGCCAGATATCGGACCAGGAGGCGCAGGTCACGTTGTCGCCAAACCACTGGTGAAACAGCTCGTGCGCGGTGAGGGTGAATCCGAAGCCGTCCTGGGTGGTCATGGTCTGGTGCTCCATGCCGCCGCCGAGCGGGGCCATGCTGTGGCCATATTTCTCATCGGCAAAGGGATAGAGGCCGCACAGAGCCGAGTAGTTTTCGATAAAGCCGGGCGTGCGGTCGATTTCCGTCTGGTAGTAGTTCAGCGTCGTCTGGTCGTAGACGTAGTTAACGATGGGCACCGTGGGGCCACCGGCGGGGTGGGCGTAATTCACGTACTCGACGTAGGGCGCGATGGCCACCGAAATCAGGTAGTAATCAATCGGATGGCGCGATTTCCATTCGTAGCGCACCATGTTATTGGGCAGCGGCACGGTGCGAACCAGCACGCCGTTGGACCCCACCTTATTGGGCAAAGTAGTCGTCACCCACACGTCGCTCGAATCGGCTTTATCGGTTAGCACCTGCTTGCACGGAAACCACTCGTGGGCCGAAAACGGCTCCGACAGGCTCCAGGTGATATCGTAGGCGAATGTGGTGGTGCCGTAGCGGGCCAGGTAGTTGTTGTCGAGGCCGTTGCCGATGGCGGCGGAGTTGCCGCTGGGCGCGGTGCCGTGGTAGTAGATGCGGGCATCGGCCAGGGTATTGGCCGGGGCGGCCACGGCCAGCGCGGCGGTGGCATCGGGTCCGGCCCGGCGAATGCCCGGCGACGGCCGGCCGTTCACCACCACCGAGTCGATGAGCAGCGTGGCCGGTGTGCCGGCCGGCGACTTGTACAGCTCAAATGCCAGCGAGTCGAGCGCCTGGCTGCCCACCCGAACGCGCATCCACACCGAGCCGGCCACGTTCAGCGAGGTGTTTTCCATCGCCAAATCGAGCTTGTAGTATTTCACGTCGTAGCGGTTCATCTTCGCCTGGTGCGTGACCGAGGCCGTGGCCGGGCGCAGGGCCGCCTTCAGGTGAGCGGCGGCGCACAATTCGGCGGCATCGGGGCCGGCCAGCTGGCTGGTACGAACCGGAACCGGCGCTTGCTGGCAATTGGCCCGCAGGCCGGCTGCCAGCAAGCAGGCCATCACAGAAACGTGTCGAAATAGTTTCATTGAAAAAAGTAAGTGAAGAAGAAAGAGTGTTTTACAGCCGTGCGGGCCGAGATTGACGAGCCTAAGGTACGGCAGGTGGCTGCAAAACCCCGGGCGGGGCAGACCGGTTCCGGGGTGCGGCACGTGCCGGACCGGCAGCCGGGAGTTGGCCGGAGCGGCCGTATATTTCGGCCAAATCAAGATTTTGTGCGCTTATTTCTCTGCTTTCTCCACTACGCAATGCCCTTCCGCTACCCGGTGTCCGCTCGCAATCGAATATCAGGCCCGGTACAAGCGGCCTGGCTGCTGTTTCTGGGTTGCTGGCTGGCGCTGGCCGGTCCGGCGCGGGCCACGCACATTGTGGGCGGCGAAATGGAGCTGGTTCACCGCACCGGCAACGCGTACACGCTGCTGGTCAACCTCTATTTTGATGCCGCCAATGGCAACGCCAACGCCCTCGATGCCGACCTGACGGCCGGCATCTTCGAGAAAGGCACCAACCGGCGCATGGCCGATGTGCTGCTGCCACTCACCAGCAACACCTTCGTTAACTACACCAACCCGGCCTGTGCCAAGGCCACGCTCAGCACCCGCAAGCTGGTGTACAGCAAGGAAATTACCCTGCCGGCCAACACCTACACCAACGCCCTGGGCTACTACGCCGCCGTGGAGCGCTGCTGCCGCAACAACAGTATCAACAACATTGTGGCCCCCGCCAACGCGGCCCAGACGTTCTACCTGGAGTTTCCGGCCGTGGTGCGCCGGGGCCAGGCGTTCTACGATTCTACGCCGCGCATTTTTCCGCCGCTGGCCGACTATGCCTGCCGCAACGAGCTGTTCTACTACGACTTCGGAGGACAGGATGCCGACGGCGACTCGCTGGTGTACGACCTCGTAACCCCGCTCAACGGCCACGCCAACACCAACACCCCCAAGCCGGCTACCGCCGAGCCCGCCCCCTATACCTCCATCACCTGGAAAGATAGCCTGAGCACGCTGCGGCAGATTCCGGGCAACCCTACGCTGGCCATCAACCGGGCCACGGGGCGGCTCACGGTGCGGCCCCGCGACACCGGCTTGTTCGTATTTGGGGTGCGCTGCTCAGAGTATCGGCGGGGCGAAAAAATTGGCGAGGCCCGCCGCGATTTTCAATTGATGGTGCTGAACTGTGCCCCCAACATTCGGCCCAGCCTGGTGGTGCTGCCCGCGCCCACCGGCCGCGTGGCCTACCGGCCGGGGCGCGACACGCTGCGCTTTGTGCCGGGCGGCAACCGCTGCGTGCGCCTGCGCTTCACCGACCCCGACCGCAATTCACGCCTCACGGTGTCGTTCAGCCCGGTGAATTTTTCGGGTGTGCTGCCCAACTTCACCACCGCCACCAGCGGGGCGGTGCGCAGCCCCGGTGCGCCCGATACGCTCACGGCCACGCTCTGCTTCCCCGACTGCTTCAACTCGCGCGGGCGGGTTTTCCTGCTGGATGTGGTGGTAGGCGACGATGGCTGTAGCCTGCCCAAGCGCGACACCGTGCGGGTGGCCTTCACGGCGGTGCCACCGCCTAATTCGCCGCCGGTCCTCAGCACCACGGCCGGCCCGGCCCTGCCGCTGCACGTGCGGGTGGGCGATTTGGTGACCTTCGACCTCACCGGCACCGACCCCGACAACGACCCCGTGCAACTGGAAATGACCGGCCAAAGCTTTACCCCCGCCGACCTGGGGGCCACGCTTTCGCAGGGCACCACCGGCAACCAGCAGCGCGGCCGCTTCACCTGGCGAGTCGATTGCCGGGCCGTGCAGGCCGATTCGGTGTTCAACTTTCGGTTCGCGGCCGTTACTTCGCCCTGCAACGAGCGCATCGCTACTTCACTCACGGTGCCCATTATTGTGCGGTATGCCAACCACCCGCCGGTGCTCGCCTCGACCCTGCCCGCCCCGAAACCCACCGAAACCGTTCCGCTGGTGCTGCTGCCGCTGGGCCGGCAGTACACGGCCACCTTCACCGGCACCGACCCCGACCACGACGGCCTGACCCTGACGGCCACCGGCACCTCGGCCGACGGCAAGGAAGGCTTCGACCTGACCAGTGCCGGCATGCGCTTCGAGGCCCGCAACGGCACGGGCGTGGCCACTGGCACTTTTAGCTGGGATGTGAGCTGTGCCGCCGCCAACCTGCACCGCGACCTCATCGTATCCTTCCAGCTGGTGGATGCCACCTGCAAGCCGCTGCCCCAAATACAGCGCGTACGCCTGCAAGTGCGCAGCCCCGATTCGCTGGACGTGAAGCTCTACAACATCATCACCCCCAACGGCGACCGACGCAACGACGAGTTCCGGCTGCCCGACCTGCCGCCCAACTTCTGCGACGCGCAGTTCACCAACATCAAAATTTTCACCCGCTGGGGCCAACAGGTTTTCGATTCGCCGGACCGGGAGTTCCGCTGGCCCGGCCAGGGCAGCGCGGGCATCTACTACTACTACGTGACTTACACCGACGGTCGCAAATTCCGCGGCTGGCTGGAAGTGATTCCGTAGCCGGAGGCGGGTATGCCTTTGGATATACTAGACCTCTTTCCTAAATATGTATTACTTTTTCCAGATTGAGATTTACCAGTCCGCATACAATGAGCCAAATTTGCTTGATGTGATTTAAGTGATTGCGATAGGTTTCTTTGACTATCC
>JAYULN010000595.1:0-1311 GCA_043763525.1 Hymenobacter sp. | reverse complement strand
TACTCGCCCAGCGAGTGGTTCATGTAGCGGCCGAAGCGGTGGTCCATCACCGATTCCTCCATCAGGGCCGAGCCGATGCCCCAGACCACCGAGCCGAGGACCTGGCTGCGGGCCGTTTTGGGGTTGAGGATGCGGCCGGCGGCCACGGCATTCACCACGCGGGTTACGTGCAGGGTCATGAGGTCGGGGTCCAGCTTCACTTCCACAAACACGGCGTTGTGGGCGTGCATAGAGTATTTGGGCGGTTTCACCATTGCCAGCTTGGCCATCAGGGTGGAGTTCTCGGCTTCGATTTTGGGCTCGCCGCTGGCTTGCACGAGGTCGCGGAGAACTGCGGCCTGGGTGGCGTCGGTGCGCAGGCGCATCTGGCCGTTGGCAAACTGCACGTCCTCTATTTTAGCGTCTTTGAAGGCCGGGTGGTCCATCTTTTGGGCTTGCTTCAGTAGGGCTTCGCCGAGGGCAGTGCAGGCCTCGGCCACGGAGTTGCCCACGGAGGCGGCCGTCCAGGAGCCGCCTTGCAGGGGCGACTCGGGCAGCGTGGTATCACCCAGCACGAAGGTTACGGCTTCGATGGGCAGGCCCATGCTTTCGGCCGCAATCTGGGTCATGATGGTGTAGGTGCCGGTGCCGATTTCGTTGGTGCCGCTGCTCACCGTGAGGTGGCCGTCGGCGTCGAGGCTGGCTTTTACGGTGGCGGGCAGTTTGGTGGAATCCCACACGCCGCCGCCCATGCCCCAGCCCACCAGCAGGTTACCATCGCGCATCGAGCCGGGCTCGGGCGTGCGCTGGCTCCAGCCAAACTTGGCGGCTCCTTCGGCGTAGCATTTCCGCAGGGCCTTGCTCGAATAGGGAAGGTCCTGCGCCTGGTCGCGGTCAGAGTAGTTGCGGAGGCGGAATTCGAGCGGGTCGAGGCCGGCGGCGTAGGCCATTTCGTCCATCGCAATTTCCAGCGCCACCGAGCCGAACGCCGCGCCCGGTGCCCGCATATCAAGCGGCGTGTAAATGTCGAGCTTGGCCAGGCGGTAGTCCAGCTTCACGTTGGGGCAGTCGTAGAGCATGCCGCTCCAGCCCACTACGTTTTCGGTGAAGTCCTCAAACTGCGAGGTTTCGGCCACGGCCACGTGGTTGATGCCCGCTAGCGAGCCGTCGGCGTTGGCCGCCAGGGCTACGTGTTGCAAAGTTTCGGGCCGGTGGCCGAAGCTGAACATCTGCTGCCGCGTGAGCGACACGCGCACCGAGCGCTCCAGCTCCAGCGAAGCCAGCACGGCCAGAAACAGCTGGTATTGCGGCCGCAGCCCCGCGCCAAAGCCG
>JAYULN010000594.1:0-8562 GCA_043763525.1 Hymenobacter sp. | reverse complement strand
TTGTTCCTGGCCAAAACCCACGACTATGGCACGGCCTGGCGCATTCTGCGCCTGCCCTCGGTCACGGACCAGATTTTCATCAAGGCCAACCGCATTCGCACCATTCAGGAAACCGGCGTGCAGCTCGTGGCCGATGATGTGAACGAGGAATTCGTGGCCATCATCAACTACTGCCTCATTGCCCTGATGCAGCTGCACCTGCCCGCCAACACTCCGCTCGACATGGCCCCCGAAGCCGTAGCCCTGGCCTACGACCACGAAGCTGCCGAAAACCGCCGCCTGCTGCTGGCCAAAAACCACGACTACGGCGAAGCCTGGCGGCAAATGCGCGTAGCCAGCATCACCGACCTCATTCTGATGAAGCTGCACCGCGTAAAACAGCTCGAAGACATTGGCGGGGCCGCCCTGGTGAGCGAAAGCGTGGAGGGCAGCTACCGCGACATGCTGAATTATGCCGTGTTTGCGCTGATTTTGCGGGGGGAAGAGTAATGCTCTATTTGGATAGCCTCGTGAAATCTGCTCGTCCCATCAATGCGGTAACCTTGATATTATCCCTGGGGATTTTAGCGCAGAGTTGCACGGCCAGCCGCATGCCCATGATGCTCAATTGCAGCAAGCAAGGCAAAGGAGGAATTTGGGTGGAAGAAGACACCACGTTGTCCGGCTCTACCATTTATGCCGTTTCCCGGTATAAAAATGGCGAAAAGCAAGGTCGCCACTTCGCCTATCGCCGGGTTGATTCGGGCCTGATGTGGAGACGCGAAAAAGGGCAATACCGTCATGGCCAAAAAGCGGGCCTTTGGATTTACTATACCACTTGCGGGTATTATTTAAACTGGGTATACTATTGGCGAGGCAGAGATTTTCATAACCGGGTCATCAATTCGGTTCATGGGCTCGATACCTGTCCCTGCGACAAGCGGTGAGCCAGCCTGAATAGCCAGCTGCAGCGAGCTAATTAACGGCCATTCGCGCCTACCTCAAACTTACAGCGTTGCCCATCCGTTTGCACAGGCTTACTTTGTCTCTATGTCCATCCCCAGCTCCATCACCGCTGTTGCCCCCACCCCGCACCCCTTGCGCACCGCTACCCGCGTGGCGTGGTTCCTGCTGGGGGCGCTGTTTGTTTTCTCCGGCCTCGTCAAGCTGAACGACCCGGTGGGCACGGCCTACAAGCTTGAAGAATACTTTGAGGTATTTGCCGCCGCGCTGCCTGGCCTGGCTGGTTTTTTTCTGTGGCTGAAGGGCAGTGCCCGCACACTGTCCATCATCCTCTGCTCGCTCGAAGTGATTTTGGGCGCGGCGCTGCTGCTGCGCTGGTACCTGCGCCAAACGCTGTGGGCGCTGCTGGCGCTGCTGGTATTTTTCACGTTCCTCACCTTCTACTCGGCCGCTTTCAACAAGGTGACCGACTGTGGCTGTTTCGGCGATTTTATTAAACTGACCCCGTGGACTTCGTTTGCCAAAGACCTGTTTTTGTTGGGCTTGTGGGCGATGGTGTTTACGCACCAGCGGTTTCTGCGCCGCGCTTTCGTGCAGGGCACGCCCGGCATCATGACCATGACGTTTGTTTCGGCCATTGCCATCGGCATTGGGGTGCGGGCGCTGGGGCACCTGCCGTATTTTGATTTCCTGCCCTATAAAGTTGGCAACAACATTGGCCAGCTGATGAAGCCCAGCGCCCCGCTCCGCTACAAATACATCATGGAGAAAAACGGCCAGACCCAGGACTTCACCACCTACCCCGACTCGACCTGGACTTACAAGAACATGGTGGCACTCAACCCCGAAGATGCCCCCAAAATCACTGATTTCCGGGTTTGGAACGATGAGGGCGACTACACCCCCGAGCTGCTGCGCGGCAACAAGCTGGTACTCATCATTCAGAACGTCGACAAAGCCGACCGCGACCGGTACGAGCTGATAAACAAGCTGCTGGACGATGCCAAAACCTCGCGCCGCAACATCACGCCCCTCATCATCACGAGCAGCAGCCCGGCCGAGTTCGACGTGTTCCGGCACACCGCCAACTTCGCCGTGCCCTTCTACTACGCCGATGCCACGGTGCTCAAGTCCATCATCCGCTCCAACCCCGGCTTCCTGCTACTGAAGGACGGCGTGGTGAAAGGCAAGTACCACTACCACGACATCCCAAGCATCGGGAAAGTGGAGGAGAAGCTCCAGTAAGGAAGCCATCGGGGTAGATGAACGTCATGCTGAGCTTGTCGAAGCATCTCTACTGCGCCAGTAATTAATGCTAATCGCAACGAAGCGGTAGAGATGCTTCGGCAAGCTCAGCATGACGTTCTTTTCTTCCTCTATTACCTCATCACCCCGAATGCTCGCCTTCATTCTCCGTCGCCTGGCCCAAGGGCTGCTCGTGCTCGTAGGCGTGGCCTGCACGGTGTTTTTGCTGTTCAATGTGCTGCCCGGCGACCCGGCGGCCCTGCTGGCCGGCCAGCGCACCGACCTGGCCACCAAGGCCGCCATCACCGCCGACCTCGGCCTCGACCAGCCCCTGCCCGCCCGCCTGGCCGGCTACCTCAACGATGTGTCGCCGCTGGGCCTGCACCCGCGCGACTCGGCCGGCCGCGCCCGCTACGGCGGCCTGGCGCTGCTGCCGCTGGGCAGCCGCGCCCTGGTGCTGAAAAAGCCCTACCTGCGCCGCTCCTTCCAGAGCAACAAAGACGTGCTGCGCATCCTGCTCGACTATTTCCCCGGCACGCTGTGGCTGGCGCTGGCGGCCATGCTCATTGCCAGTCTGGGCGGCGTGGCCTTTGGGGTGGCGGCGGCGCTGCGGCCTCAGTCGTGGCTCGACAGAATGTTGGTGACTACCTCGGTGCTGGGCATTTCGGTGCCCTCGTTCGTGGCCGCCATTACCATTGCCGTCACCTTCGGCTTCTACTGGAGCCACTGGACGGGCCTGAGCCTCACTGGCCAGCTCTACGAAACCGACCCCTTCACGGGCCAAAGCCACTTGGTGCTGCGCAATTTGCTGCTGCCGGCCGTGGCGCTGGGCATCCGGCCGCTGGCTGTCATCACGCAGCTCACCCGTTCGAGCATGCTCGACGTGCTGGGACAGGACTACATCCGCACGGCGCGGGCCAAGGGCCTGAGCCAGACGGCCACCGTGCTGCACCACGCCCTGCGCAACGCCCTGAACCCGGTGGTTACGGCCGTGTCGGGCTGGCTGGCCTCGCTCATGGCCGGCGCGTTTTTCATCGAGTACATTTTCAACTGGAAAGGCCTGGGCACGGTCACACTGCGGGCCGTCGAAAACCTCGACTTTCCGGTGGTCATGGGAGCTACGCTGTTCGTAGCCGCCCTTTTTGTATTGATAAACACTGTCGTCGACGTGCTTTATGCCGTGCTCGACCCACGGGTGAAAATCAGCTAATCATTTAACAATTATCATTCAACATTTAACACGCAGGATTACTTGTGTAGCCCGATGAAATGATGAGCCGTTGAAACGGCTGTTAAATGTTAAATGACCTCATGAAGCTCTTTCTAATCGGCATGCCCGGCGCGGGCAAAACTACCCTGGGCCGCGACCTGGCGGCGCACTACGGCCTGCCCTTTCTGGATTTGGACGCGGAAATCGTGACCAGGGCGGGCCAGGTCATTCCGGCCATTTTTCTGGAGCATGGTGAGGCCCGTTTTCGGGAGCTGGAGGCCGAGGTTCTGCGCGAGGTAGCCGCCCGGCCCGAGGCGCTGGTGCTGGCCACGGGCGGCGGCACGCCGTGCTTTCACGACAACCTGACGGTGCTGAATGCCAGCGGCTTCACGCTCTGGCTCGATGTGCCGGTGCCGGTGCTGGCCAGCCGCCTGGCCGCCGGCCACCAAAAAGCCAGCCGCCCCCTGCTGGCCACCGCCGGCCCCACCGAAAAATGGCTGGCTGAAACCCTGAGCGGCCGCGAACAGTTTTATACCCAAGCCCGCCTGCGCTGCGCCGGTGCTGCCTACGCCGTAGCCGAAGTGGCCGGGCAGCTGGCAAACGCAGGTTTTGGCCCGCTCCCGGCCAAATTAGCGCCGGGCGTGTAATTTTGTTAATTGATTCGTCCGACGTTCGTTACCCTTATGCAAACAGTATCCACCGAAGAACCGACTACCGCGCCGGCCCCATCGGCTGCTACGGCCCCGGTTCGCCCCAAGCACAAAGGCTCGGCCCAACTGTTCCAAAATCCGGTGCTGGAGCGGCTTTCGCACACGCACATTGCCCTGCCCGTGGGCATTTTCGCCCTCACGGCAGTATCCAGCCTGTATTACGGCCTCACGCACGGCTTCATGTCGGGCGTTTCGGCGTTCGGGCTGTTTTTGCTGGGCTTGCTGGCCTTCACGCTTATCGAGTACGTGGTGCATCGCTACCTGTACCACATTCCGGCCACTACGGCGGGCCGGGCCAAATTTCAGTACACCATGCACGGCGTACACCATGAGTACCCCAAGGATAAAACCCGGCTGGCCATGCCGCCCATCATCACGGTGTTTGTGGCCTCGCTGCTGTTTTTTATTTTCCGGCTGGCCTTTGGCTCTTATGCGTTTGGGCTGCTGGGCGGCTTCACGTTTGGCTACGCCACGTATTTGTTCGTGCATTACGCCATTCACGCGTATTCGCCGCCCAAAAACTTCCTCAAGGTGTGGTGGACGCATCATAGCCAACATCACTACCGGCAAGATGAAGTGGCTTTTGGCGTAAGCAGCACCCTCTGGGACCACATCATCGGCACCATGCCCAACAAGAAATAGTAGCTGGTAGGCGTGCCTACCCGGCTTCAACCAAAAAGAGCGGCTCCGCACTGGGGCCGCTCTTTTTGTTGCTGAAAGCTGCTGGTTGGCAGGCTATCGGGGGCCGCGCATCTTGTTCACAATGAAGAACAGCAGTGCCACTACCACAAATACGGCAATAATGCCAGTATAAGCGCCCGCTTTGAAGATGCCGGCGATGGCATCGCAGCCGGTGAGCGTGGTGGCCAGGGCGAAGAGAAAAACGAACAGCGAAAGACGGGAGGCAGTCATGGCAATGAAAGAAAAGGGTGGTGAAAGAAGTTGCCGGGGTTGATGCGGCCGAACAGGTTCTGATACCAAGGCAATGCCCAAGAGGTTGAGCGCAATACCGCCCAGCGGCCGTTCAAGAGGGTTGCGACCGCCCTACCAGCTGCCGCTGGCACCGCCCCCACCGCTGCTACCACCGCCAAAGCCGCCGAAACCGCCGCCGCCCCCACCGCCACCAAAGCCGCCGCCCCCGCCACCGAAACCGCCGCCCCCGAAGATGATGGGCGGAATAAACCCGCCGCCGAAACCCCGGTTGCCGCGCCCACCGCCGCCGCCCCGGTTGCGCAGCATCACGAAAACGAGCACCATCACGGCGATAATCAACCAGAAGGGGATGCCCGAGCCCGAGCCGTCGCGGCCGTCCTGCTGGGCTGCGTCGGCGGGGTCGGCTTTGTACTCGCCTTTGGCGAGGGCAATGAGCTGGTCGGTGGCGCGGTCGAGGCCGGCGTAGTACTGGTTTTGGCGGAAGGCGGGCACCAGCACATTGCTGATGATGCGCTTGGCCAGGGCATCGGGCACGGCTCCTTCGAGGCCGTAGCCGGTTTGGATGCGGGCGGTGTGCTCCTGCTGGGCCACCAGAATCAGGATGCCGTTATTTTTGCCTTTGCGGCCAATGCCCCAGCTTTCGTAGAGTTTCTGGGCGTAGTCGGCAATTTCGTCGCCGTCGAGGGTGGACACGGTCACGACGGCGATTTGCGACGAGGTGCTGTCGTTGTAGCTCACCAGCTTTTGCTCCAGCGCGTCGGCTTCGGCGGGCTGCATGAGGTGGGCCAGGTCGTTGACGAGGCGCGGCGGGTTGGGGCGCGGGGGCAAGCCCTGGGCCGAAGCCGCCAGCACCGGCAGCAGCCAAAGCAGCGCCAGCAGCAGCGGCCACCACAGCGGCCCCGTGGCCGCCCGCCCGCTCAGCACCGGGCGCAACGGCTTCAACAGCGAGGCCGCAGCCACGGAATTTTTCATGCGTTGGGAGACGGCTTGTCGCCGCCGAAAGAAATGGCATCGTCCAGCTCGTTCTGGTCGGTGCCGGCGTTGTAGGGGAAATAGCGTTGCAGCTGCTCGCCCACCATTTTAATGCCGCGCTCGAGGCCCAGCACGTATTCTTCGCGCCGAAACTGCTCCAGCACGGTTTCCTTGGTGGTTTCCCAGAAATCGTCGGGCACGGCCGCGTTGATGGCGGCATCGCCCACCACGGCAAACTGGCGGCTTTGCCAGGCCAGGTAAAACAGCACGCCGTTGCGGGCGGCGGTCTTGTGCATGTTCAGCTCGGTAAATACCTGGGCGGCGCGGTCGAGCGGCTCGGGCGTAGGGCAGTTGTCTTCGAGATGCACCCGAATTTCGCCCGAGGTCGTGACCTCGGCCTGCCGGATGGCGGCCACCAGTGCCGCGTCCTGAGCGGGAGTGAGAGGGGAAGTCATTGGTTTGAATTATGAGTTTTGAATTATGAATTACGGATTATGGAAAGGGCAACGAGTTTGACTGGCCCAATTCATAACTCATAACTCGTAACTCATAATTCTTTTAGAACTGTACCGTCGGCGCTTTGCTGGCGGCCGGGTCGGCCTCGAAATAGGGCTTGGGCTGAAAGCCGAACATGCCCGCGAACAGATTGTTGGGGAACGAGCGGGTGAAGGTGTTGTAGTCGTTGGTAACGGCGTTGAACTTGTTGCGCTCCACGTTGATGCGGTTTTCGGTACCTTCAATCTGGGCTTGCAGCTCCTGGAAGTTGGCGTTGGCCTTCAGGTCGGGGTAGTTTTCGGACACGGCCAGCAGGCGGCCCAGTCCGGCCGACATCTGGCTTTGGGCTTCCTGGAATTTCTTGATGTTTTCGGGGGTCAGGTCGTTGGCGTTCAGCTGCACGCTGGTGGCCTTGGCGCGGGCCTCAATCACGCTGGTGAGGGTGCCCTGCTCGAATTTGGCGGCTCCTTTCACGGTGTTCACCAGGTTGCCGATGAGGTCGTTGCGGCGCTGGTAGGAGCTTTGCACGTTGCCGGCCTGGGCCTTCACGGCCTGGTCGCGCGTCACCATGCCGTTGTAGCCGCACGACGACTGGGTGAGCAACAGGGCCAGGCCCGCGAAATAGAGAAGAAAGCGTTTCATCTTTTACTGAGGAATGAAGAATGAGGAATGAAGAATGCCAGGTGAAACTTTGGAGTAGTTCAACGGTTAGGCCCCGCACGGCGAAAGGTACGCAGATGCGCCTTTGCGGTTGTGTCTTACGCAAAAAGCCGTAACTAGCACTCCAGACGGTTTCGCCCGGCTCAGCAATTTCTCATTCCTCATTTCTCATTCTTCATTCGAAGCAATGAAAGCCGTTATTCCCGTGGCCGGCATCGGCTCGCGCCTGCGCCCGCACACCCACACCCAGCCCAAAAGTCTGGTGCCGGTGGCCGGCAACACCATTCTGGGCCACATCATCGACCGCCTGCAAGCGGCCGGCTTCACCGAGTTTGTGTTTATAGTAGGCTATCTGGGCGATAAAATTGTGCGCTACGTGCGCCGCACCTACCCCGACCTGAAGGCCGCTTTTGTGGTGCAGGAGCCCCGCGAGGGCATTGGCCACGCCCTGTGGCTGGCCCGCGAAGAGTTTCGGCACGACCCCGACGGGGTGCTCATCATGCTCGGCGACACCATCGTGGACGTGGACCTGCCCGCCCTGCTGGCCATGCCCGGCTCGGTGCTGGCCGTGAAGGAGGTGAAAACCCCCAGCATGTTCGGGCTGGTAGAAACCGGCACCGGCGGCCGGGTGAGCAAGGTGGTGGAAAAGCCCAAAATCCCGAAATCGAACTTTGCCATGGTGGGCCTCTACAAGCTGGCCTACCCCGAACAGCTGGCCCTGGCCCTGGAGTGGCTGCACGACACCGACCTGCGCACCCATGGCGAGCTACAGCTGACTGATGCCCTTATGCACCTCATCGAAGAGGGCGAGGTGATGACGACCTGCCCCGTGGACAACTGGTTCGACTGCGGCCGCAAGGAAACCCTGCTCGAAGCCAACGCCCGCCTGCTCAACCGCCCCGAGTTTCTGGAGGGCCGCGACTACTCCGAATTCCCCGACGCCGTGATTATCCCGCCGGTGAGCATCGGGCGCGGCTGCCAGATTTCACACTCCATTATCGGCCCCAACGTGGCCATCGGCGACAAAACCATTATCAAAAACTGCATTCTGAGCGACTCCATCATCGGCACCTATTCCGAGCTGCGCTCGGCCGTGATGCACGACTGCATTGTGGGCTCCGACGCCTCGTTCCGGGGCATGAACCACTCGCTGAACATCGGCGACAACACCGAAATCGACTACAGCTAAAACATAACTAAGGCATAACCGGCGGCCGCCGGCCGCCGGCCGCCCTACTTCGACTCTGGCAGGTGCCGCTGAAAGTGCAGCTGCATGATGTTGTTGACTTTTTCCTGGGTGAGGGGCTTGCTCACGAGGCCGGCAATGTTGAGCTCGTCGAGACGGCTCAGGTCGCGGGCATCCATGGTGGTGGTGAGCATGATGATGACCGTGGC
>JAYULN010000593.1:0-8566 GCA_043763525.1 Hymenobacter sp. | reverse complement strand
AGGCCCTGGAAACCGTGGGCCTGGAAGAGCAGAATGCGCTACGCAACTACTACGAAATCCCGGAAAGCATTCGATACGTCGACAATGCCCGCGGCGTGGAAATCGCGGCCCTGCCCCTGTCCGACTACCGCCTTACGGTGATGGTGGACTATAACTCCCCGGTGCTGGGCTCGCAGCACGCCACCCTGGACGATATCGGCAAGTTCAGCGCTGAAATTGCTTCCTCGCGCACGTTTTGCTTTTTGCACGAGCTGGAAATGCTCTACAAGAACAACCTCATTCGCGGCGGCGACCTTAGCAATGCCATCGTAGTAGTTGACCGCGTGGTGACCGACGACGAACTGAACGACCTGGCCAAAATGCTGGGCAAGCCCCGCGTTTCGGTCAAGAAGGAAGGCATTCTCAACAACGTGGACCTGCGCCACAAAAACGAGCCTGCCCGCCACAAGCTGCTCGACCTCGTGGGCGACCTCGCCCTGGTAGGCCGCCCGCTGAAAGGCCAGATTCTGGCCGCCCGCCCCGGCCACGCCGCCAACGTAGCCTTCGCCAAAAAGATTAAGAAAAAGATGCTGGAGGCCCGGAGCAACCCGGTGCCCCTCTACGACCCCAGCCGCGAGCCGGTGATGGACGTGAACCGCATCATGCAGGTATTGCCCCACCGCTACCCGTTCCTGATGATTGACAAAGTCATTCACCTCGACGACCAGATGGTGACGGCCGTGAAGAACGTGACCATCAACGAGCCGTTTTTCCAGGGCCACTTCCCCGGCAACCCCATCATGCCCGGCGTGATGCAAATTGAAGCCCTGGCCCAAACCGGCGGCATCCTGGTGATGAACACCGTGCCCGACCCCGAAAACTACTGGCAGTACTTCCTGGGCATCGAAAACTGCCGCTTCCGCAAAAAGGTATTGCCCGGCGACACCATTGTTTTCCATTGCCAATTGTTGGCACCCATCAAGCGCGGCATTGCCAAAATGCGCGGCCAGGCTTTTGTAAACGGCAAAGTTGTTTGCGATGCTGAGATGAGCGCCGCCATTGTTCGCAAAGACGCTTAAAAATCATTTAACATTTATCATCTAACATTTATCAGTTTCAATGTCGGTTCCGGCTGAGCAGCTGCTATAGTGTTGATTGTAAAATGTTAATTGTTAAATGATAAATGTTAAATGACCATATGATTTCCCCCCTCGCCTATATTCACCCTGCTGCTCGCCTCGCGCCGGGCGTAACCGTCGAACCGTTTACGACCATTGCGGCCGATGTCGAGATTGGCGAGGGCAGCTGGATTGGGCCGAATGTGACCATCATGAACGGTGCCCGCATCGGGCAGAACTGCCAGGTGTTTCCGGGGGCCGTAATTGGGGCGGTGCCCCAGGATTTGAAGTTTGCCGGCGAGCAAACCACCGCCGTTATCGGCGACCACACCGTGATTCGGGAGTGCGTGACCGTGAACCGGGGCACCGTGGACCGGGGCGAAACCCGCGTGGGAAGCCACTGCCTGCTGATGGCCTACGTTCACGTCGCCCACGACTGCATTATTGGCAACCACTGCATTCTGGCCAATACGGTGCAGGTAGCGGGCCACGTCGAAATCGGCGACTACGCCATTGTGGGTGGGTCGTCGGCGGTGCATCAGTTCGTGAAAATTGGGGCGCACGCCATGGTTTCGGGCGGGTCGCTGGTGCGGAAAGACGTGCCGCCCTTCGTGAAAGCCGGCCGCGAGCCGCTGGCTTACGCCGGGGCCAACTCGGTGGGCCTGCGCCGCCGGGGCTTCAGCGAAGATGCCATCAACCTGGTGCAGCAGCTCTACCGCACCCTGTTTCTGGGCGGGCTGAATACCCAGGATGCCCTCAGCCAAATCGAGCAGGACCTGCCGGCCTCGCCCGAGCGCGAACTGGCCGTGGGCTTTGTGCGGGCGGCTACTCGCGGCATCATCAAAGGCCCTAAGCGTGGCCGGCCCGATGGCAGCGAGGCGGAGTAGCCTTTTTTTGAACACTGACCAGCACGTCATGCTGAGCGGAGCCGAAGCATCTCTACCGCAATAGTAACCGATTTACTTACGCAGTAGAGATGCTTCGGCTCCGCTCAGCATGACGTTCTTTTTGTCCTGACACAAACAAGAAACCACTTGCAAATCACCGCTACCGGCCTGGGCAAGCGCTTCCAGCGCGACTGGATTTTCCGGGGCCTCACGCGCCAATTCCGGCCGGGCAGCGCCACGGCGGTGCTCGGTCCCAACGGCGCGGGCAAAAGCACCCTTCTGAACACGATTTCGGGCCAGTTACTACCCACCGAAGGCGAGCTGACCTACACTCTGGCTGGCCGGCCCGTAGCCGTGGAAGACCTACCCCAACACCTGGCCTACGCCGCGCCCTACCTGGAGCTGCTCGAAGAGCTGACGCTGCTGGAGATGTTGCAATTTCACACCCGGTTTAAGCCGCTGCGGCCGGGCGTTTCGCTCGATAAGCTCATTGGGCTGATGTACCTCGAAAAGTCGCGCCAGCAATTGGTCCGCGAGTTTTCATCGGGCATGAAGCAGCGCCTCAAGCTGGCCCTGGCCCTTTACGCCGACGCGCCCTTACTCCTGCTCGACGAGCCCACCACCAACCTCGATGCCACCGGCGTGGCCTGGTATCAGGAGCATATAGCAGCCACCCGCGCCGGCCGCATGGTACTGCTCAGCTCGAATGTGGCAACCGAGTATGCGTTTTGCGATGAGGTGCTGCTGGTGACGGATTTTCAGGCAGCGCGGGTAAAATAGCGGGGTGTAACTTGCGTTTGCCCTTCGTATCACCTTGCGAAATATGCATTATTGGATTGCAACAGTTGTAACCGGCATGCTGGGCATGAGCAGCCCGAACCTAGCCACGGCCCAAACCGCGCCGCAGAACCCATTTCGGCTGGCTGAGAAATTGTTGCTGTCGCCCGAAGGCAATTTGGACTACGTGGCCGCGCTGCGCGGCCTAGCTGCCGCCAACAAGCAGGCCTTCGATTCTGATATGTACAGCCAGGTACTGGAAACGTATAATTCGTTCGTGGGCGAGCTTACGCCAGTGCATGCCTCGCGCTTGGATGCGCCATATGCCTTGGCCGAAGTAGGCCCGCTACTGGTCGAAAGGGCGCGGGCCACTTCGGTGGTTATCATCAACGAAGCGCACAACCAGCCCGCCCACCGCGCCTACTGCCGCCAGCTGCTGCGGCAATTGGCCCCGCTGGGCTACACGTTTTTTGCCGTCGAAGCCCTCTCCCCGGCCGATACGGGCATCAATAAGCGTAAATTTCCGTTGTCCACATCCGGTTTTTATACTCGCGAGCCCAACATGGGCAAGCTGCTGCGGGCGGCCCGCGTAAGCGGTTTCTACTTATTCAGCCACGAGGCGCAGAGCAAGGAATTTAGCGACTGGAAAAAGGACATTAATTACCGTGACTCCATGCAGGCGGTGAATATTTTGGCGGTGCTGCGCAAAAACCCGAAAGCTAAAATCGTGGCGCTGGTGGGCTACGACCATGTGCTGGAAAAAGAGCGCGACGGCGTGAAACGGCTGGCAACCTACCTGCACGAGCTGGGCCACCTAGACCCGTTCACCATCGACCAGACGCAAGCCTACCGCCCCGCGCAAGGCCCGCCAGCTACCCGGCCGATGGCGCTGGTAGGCCGCGATGGCCGCCTGGCCACCATCGGCGAGCGGCAGGGCTACGTTGATATGGAGGTCATGCACCCTCCCCAAACGCTGGTGCAAGGTCGGCCGGCCTGGCTGGCCGCTGTGGCATCCGATAAGTTAGTGACTGCTCCGATTCCTGCCGCTTATGCCGGCCGCCGCTGCCTGGCACAGCTCTACGACCAGCAGGAATACCAGCAGTACGGCGACCAAGCCATTCCGCTCGACCAGTATTTTACCGAGTTTTCGCTGAAGGGAATACGGCTTTTTGGCCTTGACCCTGGCAGGGCGACGATAATTAAGTACCGGCCAGTAAACTAAAGAATATACCGGTATCAAACGGTGAAAACTGCGGCGGCAACCTCCTCATTATCATTTCAGGGCGTAAAACAACTCCGGCATTCAGCCGGAAATCGGCCCCTTCCGTATCTTTGCGACCAGTTTAAGCCTTATTTTTAACCTCCACTTTATTTACGCCCTGGCCATGATTGACAACGAAGACCTGGACGACGACTTGCTCGACGACGACGATAACCTGGACTCTTACGCTGCCAAAGGCGGCGCGGCCGCCCTCGGCACCACCGAAGACCGGCTCTCGGCCAAATACGCCGACTACCTGATGTGGACCGACACTGGCTCGTCGCACGACGAAGCCCTGGACCTGGCCAACATGACCGAGGACGAGTTTGCCGATGCCGAGCGGGCCGAAAATGCCGACCGTGGCGGCTTCACCAGCCTCAACGATGAGGACGATGATTTTGCCGATGACGACGACAGCGACGAGGACGAAGGCTACGCCAGCGGCCGCGGCGGCCGGCGCGGCAGCAGCTCCGACGGCGACGATTACTAGACCGGTTTCATATTCTGTGGTGTTGCCATAAAAGTTGAAAGTTGAGAGTTAAAAACCACTGAGTCTGGATTTTAACTTTTAACTCTCAACTTTTAACTTAAAAAAACCCCCGGCTGGAAATTCCAGCCGGGGGTTTTTCGGGTGGTAGCTACCGGAACCTTACCGACCGCCGAACACCTGCTTGAGGATGTCGGACGTGCGGGCCGCCGGGTTTTTGCGGATTTTGGCTTCTTCCTTGGCCAGCAGGATAAACAGGCCATCCACGGCTTTCTGGGTGGTGTAGTCGGCCAGGCTGAGGTTGACGGGAGCCATCAACGGAATCTTATTGTACTTGTCGGTGATGGTGGAGTAGGCCCGGCCGGCACCAACCTGGTCGATAGCGGCTTCGATATCGGGGTGAAAGGCTGAGATGAGCTGGCTCTGGGTAGACTTTCGCAGAAACTGCGTGGCTGCGTCGGTCGAGCCGCTAGTAACCAGCGACAGCGCATCGGTGATGCTGATGTTGGCCAGGGCATTAATGAATATATCCTTAGCCTTGGGGGCGGCAGCCTCGGCGGCGCGGTTGAGTTGGGTTTCGAGCTGCGTAAACACCAGACTCATGCCCGGCAACCGGCCCACGGTCGACTTCATAATGTCCAGGTCGGGCGGGGTCGGAATGTGAATATCATCGTTCAGGTTGAAGCCATCAGGCTCGGAGGCGAATTGGACCGCTTTGATAATCCCCTTGTTGAGGGCTTCCTTCACGCCGGCGCTGGCCTGCGCCTCGGTGAGGGGCGCGGCGGCCGGGGTAGCCGCTACGGGAGCTTTGGTGGTGGCAGCCTTGGCGGCAGCGGCTTTGGCAGCGGCCGTTTTAGCAGCTGCCGACTTGGTGGCAGCCGCTTTTTTGGCGGCGGCCGCTTTCTTAGCAGCGGTAGTCTGGGCGTGGGCGGCCGGGGCCGCAGTGGCCAGCAGGCCGGCTACGAGCAAGGCACTGGCAATGCGAGTAAACATGAAATAAACTGACGCGACGGGAAAACCGGACGGCCCCTGTGGCTGTCATTGGACCGCCGCATGTGCAAAGTGAAGACAATTTTGCGGCCAAACCTATTTTTTTACTCAAACCATGCCCGATTCCACCTCCTCACTTGCTTCGCCTGCTGCCCCCCAACACTACGCCGCCCCACCCGATGTCGAAATCATGACCATCGGCGACGAGCTGCTCTACGGGCAAGTGGTGGATACTAATTCGGCCTTTATGGGCCAGGAGCTGGGTAAAATAGGCCTGCGCGTGCGGCAAATTTCGTCGGTATCGGACCGGGCCGATGAGATTGTGGCTGCCCTCGACCAGGCCCGGCAGCGGGCGCAGGTAGTGCTTATCACCGGGGGCCTGGGGCCGACTAAGGACGACTTGACCAAGCACGTTCTGGCCCGCTATTTCGGCACCGGGCTGGTGCTGCACGAGCCTACGCTGCGCCACGTAGAAGAAATTTTCCAGCGCTTCAACCGGCCCATGCTCGATGTAAACCGCCAGCAGGCCCTGGTGCCGGCCAACTGCGAGGTGCTGCCCAACGCGGTGGGCACGGCCCCCGGCATGTGGTTCTCCGACCAAGGCACCATCTTCGTGAGCATGCCTGGCGTGCCCTTCGAGATGAAGCGCCTGATGACTGACCACGTACTGCCGCGCCTGCAAGCCCGATTCCGCATCGCCCCCATCGAGCACCTGGTGGTGATGACGGCCGGCCTGGGCGAGTCCTTCCTGGCCCAGAAAATTGCCGACTGGGAAGATGCCCTGCCCGCCAACATCAAGCTGGCCTACCTGCCCAGCTTCGGGGCCGTGCGCTTGCGCCTGACCGGCTCCGACGACGGCCTCCCCGGCCTGCGCGACCGCATGCTGGCCCTGCTACCGGCCCTGCGCGAACGCATTGGCGAGTATATTTTTGCCGAAGAAGAAACCACGCTCGAAGCCGCCATTGGCAAGCTGCTGCTGGCCCAGCACCTCACCATCGGCACCGCCGAAAGCTGCACTGGCGGCCTGGTTTCGCAACGCCTCACCAGCGTATCGGGCAGCTCGGCCTACTTCCGGGGCGGCATCGTGGCCTATCACAACAACATTAAGCAGGAGGAGCTGGGCGTGAAATCCGAAACCCTGACCGAATTTGGGGCCGTGAGCGAAGCCACCGTGCGCGAGATGGCCGAAGGAGCCCGCCGCCGCCTGGGCGTAGACGTGGCCGTGGCCACCAGCGGCATTGCCGGCCCCACCGGAGCCACCGAAACCAAGAAAGTCGGCACCGTGTGCCTGGCCTATGCCGATGCCAACCAAACCATTAGCCGCGAGTACGTGCTGGACCGCGGCCGGACGCTAAACGTGGAATATGCCGCGCAATCGGTGCTCACGCTGCTGCGGCAACAGCTGGCAGGATTGTCGGAACGAGAACTGATTAAAATCTGAAAAACCGCCGGGTATCGCACAAGTGGAACAATCACGGAAAGCTCTTTGGGAATACAATTTCGAAAAAGCCTCAAAAAGCAAAATGCCCGCTTGAGTCATCAAGCGGGCATTTTTAATGCTCAAATTCTGCTTGCCGCTCACGCGGCATCGTTCGGCACTTTGCGCATGATGTCGTGGCCCATTTTGTCGCGCTTGGTAGCTAAATAAGCCTCGTTGTGCGGGTTAGAGCTGATTTCAATCGGCAGCGTGTCCACTATTTTCAGGCCGTAGCCGATGAGACCGGTGCGCTTCTTGGGATTGTTGGTGAGCAGGCGCATTTCGGTGATGCCGAGGTCGCGCAGAATTTGCGCGCCCACGCCGTAGTCGCGCTCGTCGCCCTTGAAGCCCAGGTCCTCGTTGGCCTGCACGGTATCGCGGCCCTGCTCCTGCAACTTGTAGGCTTTCAGCTTGTTGATTAGGCCGATACCCCGGCCTTCCTGGTTCATGTACACGACTACGCCGCGGCCTTCGCGCTCAATCTGGCGCATGGCCTGGTGCAGCTGCGGGCCGCAGTCGCAGCGGCACGAGCCGAAAATATCGCCGGTGATGCAGGAGCTATGCACCCGCACCAACACCGGCTCGGGGCCGCTGATGTCGCCCTTCACCAAGGCCAGATGCTGGAGGCCGTTGTTGCGCTGGGTGTAGGCGTAGAGGTCGAAATCGCCCCACTCGGTGGGTAGTTGAACCGAGATGTCGCGGTGGATGAGGCTTTCCTTAGCGAGGCGGTACTTGATGAGGTCCTGCACCGAAATCAGCTTTAGGTCCCATTTTTTGGCCACCAGCTCCAGGTCAGGTAAGCGGGCCATTTCGCCGTCTTCCTTCAAAATTTCGACCAGCACGCCGGCCGGCTCAAAACCCGCCAGACGGGCCAAATCGACGGCGGCCTCGGTGTGGCCGGCGCGGCGCAGCACGCCTTCCTTGCGGGCTTTGAGGGGGAAAATATGGCCGGGCTTGCCCAGTTCCTCGGGCTTGGTGGCGGGGTCGATAAGGGCCAGAATGGTTTTGCTGCGGTCGGAGGCCGAGATGCCGGTGGTCACGCCGTTCTTCAGCAAATCGACCGACACCGTGAACGGCGTGGCGTGCAGGGCGGTGTTGTGGCCCACCATCAGGTCGAGGCCCAGCTCTTCGCAACGCTGCTCGGGCAGCGAGGCACACACAAGGCCGCGGCCGTGGGTGGCCATGAAATTGATAATTTCGGACGTGGCGCACTGGGCGGCGCAAATAAAGTCGCCCTCATTTTCCCGGTCTTCGTCGTCGACGACGATAACGACCTTGCCGGCGCGAATGTCTTCAATGGCGGCTTCGATAGTGTCAAGCATTGGGATTGGTCGGTTGGTCGTAATCAGTGGTTCTGAACGTGGTAAATCGGCTCGTTTGGCCGGTTTTGGCCGGCTGGAGCCAGTTGGTCGACTGCTAAACAGTGGGCCGCGCTGCAAAGTTAGCCCCAGGCCTCTGCCCCTACCCGAACAGCGCCTCCAACCGGGCCGTGGCCCCGGCCCAGGTGTAGCGCTGCCTCACAAAATCGTGGCCGCGTTGGGCCAGCGCGGCGGCCCCGGCCGCATCGTCGAGCAAGCGGCTGATGGCGGC
>JAYULN010000592.1:0-8570 GCA_043763525.1 Hymenobacter sp. | reverse complement strand
TCGCCGTCTATGGTACCAACAACGACACCGTCTATGGCTCCAACGGATGCGCCGTTTCCGTCACCGTCGTATTTACCAACAACGATACCGTCTATGACGCCAACATTGTTGCCAACAGCGGTACCGTCATTGACACCAACAACGACACCGTCATCGGTACCAACATATGACGGTACCAACAACGACACCGTCATATGTTGGTCTACAAGATTGCGGAGGCTAACCTGCTGAGCGGCAACTTGCGCGATGCCACCAGCTACGCGGAAGCCGCCATTCGGCTCGAAGCAAAAAATGCGTATTACTACCTGCTGCTGGCCCAGATTCAGGTGAGCCAGAAGCAGTACGACGGGGCCAGTAAAACCTACGCGGCGCTCATCAAGCAAGTGCCCAACTCCAATGGCTACCTCTTTAACCTGGCCGACCTGTACCTGGCCCAAAGCAAGCTGCCCGAGGCCTTGGCCACACTGGAGCAGGCCGAAAAGGAATTTGGCCAGGTAGATGAGGTTTCCTTCAAAAAGCAGCAGATTTACCTCAAGCAGAACAAGTTGGATTTGGCGCTGGCCGAGGGTGAAAAGCTCATTCGGGCCAACCCCACCGAGAGCCGCTACGTGCTGGCCCAGGCCGAGATGTACGCCAGCAACAACCGCCTGCCCGATGCCGTGCGCGTGGTCCAGCAGGCCCTGCGCCTCGACCCCGACAGCCCCCAGGCCCACATGATTCTGGCCGAGGTGTATCGCCAGCAAAGCCAGCCCGACGCGGCCGCCCAGCAGCTCAAGCTGGCCTTCGCCAGTCCGGCGCTCGACATCGACGAGCGGGTGCGCATTCTGGTGGGCTACATCAAGCAGCTGCCCAACCCCAAAGAAACGGTGAACCAGCTGGCCCGCGACCTGGCGGCGGCTACCATCAAAACCTACCCCAAAGAGGCCAAGTCCTACGCCGTGGCCGGCGATATTCAGATCCTGACCGACCGCAAGAAAGAGGCCCGCAATACCTACTTGCAGGCGTTGCACTACGACAATTCCAAGTTTCAAATCTGGCAGCAGGTGGTGCTGATTGATGCCGAGCTGAACCAGACCGATTCGCTGCTCGCCCACACCGACCGGGCGCTGGAACTGTTTCCAAACCAGGCTTCGCTGTGGTTTTATAACGGCGTGGCGCACCTGCTGCGCAAGCAGCCCCTGAAAGCCACGAAAGCCCTGGAGCACGGCCGTAAGCTGGTGGTGAACAACGCCGAGCTGCTGGGCCAGTTCGACGCGCAGCTGGGCGATGCCTACCACGAGCTGCGCGACTACGACAAGTCGGACGCGGCCTACGAAGCCGCCCTCGTGAGCGCCCCCAACAACGTGCAGGTGCTGAACAATTACAGTTACTTTCTGTCGTTGCGCGGCGTGAAGCTGGACAAGGCCAAGCAGATGTCGGGCAAGGTGGTGAAGCAATTCCCCGATAGCGACACCTACCTCGACACCTACGCGTGGGTGCTGTACAAGCTGAAGGACTACGTCGGGGCCAAAGCCAGTCTAGAAAAAGCCCTGCAAACCACCAAAGACGCTTCCGTTATCGAGCATTACGGCGACGTGTTGTTTCAGCTCGGCGACAAGGAAAAAGCCGTGGCCGAGTGGCAGCGGGCCCGCAAAATCGGCCCCGTCTCTGACCTGCTGGAGCGCAAGCTGAAAGACCATAAACTGTATGAATAAAGTTACTTTACTGCTGGCCCTGGGGCTGCTGTTGGGCAGTTGCCACCGCAAATTGGTGCCCACTAAGTCGGCCAATGGCCCCGGCACCTCGGTGGCCATGCCCACGGCCAAAGCCATGGAGCCCGCCCTACCGTCGGTGCAGGCTACCAACACCACGTTCACGTTCCTGAACGCCAAGGGCAAGGCCCAGGTTAACATGAAGGGCACCAAGCAGGGAGCCAATCTGGCCCTGCGCATGCGCCGCGACAGCATCATCTGGGTGTCGGCGGGGTTGGCGGGCATCGAGGGCGTGCGGGCCGTGCTCACCCGCGACTCGGTGCGCGTGCTGAACCGCATCGACCATACGTACTTCACCGGCGGCTACGCCTACCTGAGCAAGCTGCTGAACGTGCCCATCACCTTTGCCCAAATGCAGGCCCTGCTGCTGGGCGACTACCTGCCCGCGCCCACCGGCACCACGCCCACCGTGGCCATCGAAGAGGCGGGCCGCCAGCGCGTGAGCTACCCGTTGGCCGGTGTGCTGGTCGAGCGCCTGTTGCAGGCCGGCACCGGCCGCGTGCAGCAGCTGAAGGTGAGCGACCAAGCCACCAAGCGCAACCTCATTGTCGATTACACCGATTTTCAGCCCCTCGACCAGCAGGCCAACCTGCCGTTTGCCCACGCCACGTTCATTCAGGCGCAGCAGCAGCTGGCGGGCATCGTCACGGCGGCTATCAACTACACCAAGGTAAATGCCGGGCGCGAGCGGCTGGCTTTTCCTTTTATGGTGCCCAAGGGCTACAAGCGGCAGAAGTAAGTTTCCGGGGGCTGGTTTCTGGTTTTACTATTAGGATGGCACACGTTGAATAAGTGGGTACAAAGCGCTGGTAAAGAGGAAAACGCCGGCCCGCAGCCTCGGGCGGGGCGAGGCTGTGGGCGCTGGTGGGTGGTTGGCGTATTGAGCCTGGGGCTGGCCGTGCCCGTGGCCGCGCAGCACCACGCCAAAAAACAGCCGGCCAAAGCCAGCAGCCACAAACCCGTTGCCAAGCGCCGGCAATCCGCAACCAGGAACCAGCAACCAGGCACCCGAAACCCCAGAAGCAAGTCCCAGTTGGAGCGCGAGCGGCTGGCCAACCTGCGCCAGATTCAGCAAACCAGCCGGGCGCTGAACCAGACCCAGGAGAAGAAAAAGGTGAGCCTGGGCCAGCTGCACGTCATCAAGGAGAAGCTGACGGTGAAGAAGGAGGTTATTCAGGGCATTTCGACCCAGCTGCACGGCATCGAAACCAACGTGCATCAAACGGCCACGCAGGTGCTGCAAACCCAGCAAACCCTGCGCGAGCTGAAAGCCGAGTACGCCCGGTTGCTCTACACGGCTTCCAAAACAGCCAACGGCTTCAACCGGCTGATGTTTTTGTTCGCGTCGGACTCCTTCAATCAGTTTGCGCTGCGGCTGCGCTACATCCGGCAATACACCGAGGAGCGGCAGCGGCAGGCGGCCCGCATCATGGGCACGCAGCAGCGCCTGCACCAGGAGCTAACCGGCCTCACGCAGCAGCAGCAGCGCAAAAGTAGCCTGCTCCACAGCCAGCTGAACGAGAATCGCAACCTGCTCACCCTGAAGTCGAAAGAAGATGAAATGGTGCAGCAGCTCAGCCAGCAGGAGCAGGGCCTGCGCCAGGAGCTCGAAGCCCGCCGCCAATCTGTAGTGCGCCTCGATAACCTGATTGCTGAGCGGGTGCGCGAAGAAATAGCCCGTGCCGCCCGCGCGGCCCGCCTGGCCGCCCGCCGCGAGGCCGCCCTGGCCGTGGCGCGCGATGCCCGCCGGGCAGCGGCCCGCCCGTCGGGTGGGGCCAGCCCCGCCCGCCCACGCCGCGACTCCGAAGCGGCTACCGCCAGCGCCCCGGAAAGCGCCGCCCCAGCCGATAATACCACTTCCGCCCCCGAAGCCGACGCGCCCGAAACTGCTGCCGAAGCCGCCGCCGACCGCCGCGCCGTGCGCGTGGCCCTCACGCCTGAAACTGCCCTGCTTTCGTCGTCGTTCTCGGGCAACCGGGGCCGGCTGCCCTGGCCCGTGAGCCGGGGCTTCATCAGCCAGCGCTTTGGGCGGCACCCCCACCCGGTGCTGAAAAACGTGACCGTCGAAAACCGGGGCGTTGATATTCAGACCGGGGCCGGCGAGCCGGTGCGGACCTGTTTCGACGGCAAGGTGCTTACCATCGCCAACATCGCGGGCATGAACACCATCGTCATGATTCAGCACGGCGACTTCTTTACCGTGTACGCCAAGCTGCGCTCTGTGAACGTGCATGAGGGCCAGCGCGTGAGCGCCCGCGAAGTAATCGGCACGGTGGCCACCGACAGCGAAGGCACTTCCGAAGTGCAGTTCCAGGTGTGGCACAACTCCGCCAACCTCAACCCGGAAACCTGGCTGGGGCACAAGTAGGGAGTCGGGAGTCCACAGAACGTCATGCTGAGCGTAGCCGAAGCATCTCTACCGCAGTAATAATCCTGTCGATTGAAATGCTATTGCGGTAGAGATGCTTCGGCTACGCTCAGCATGACGTTCTGTGGACTCAATACTTCCTACTCAACATTCCCCTCGCATCCGGGCAAAAAAAACACCGCGCAAGGCACGGTGTCTTTCTGAGCTATGAAAACAAACTTAGCTGTCGGTAGAAGCCACACTGGGCTGCTGCCACCGATAACCGAACCAAAGGTGCAACTATTGCTTGGGCAATAGTTGGGTATTTCGGTGAAATGGCGAACCGGCGCGGCGAACGCTGCTTTTCGCTGGCCGCAAAGAGGTGCTTAATAAGCAGAGGCTTTTCGGTGCGGCCCGAGCAGGCTACACCAGGTTCAGGCGGCCGAGCAAGCCGGCCTTGTAGGAGCTGCCGATGGGCACGCGCACCGGCGGGCGGACGCTGCCGGCATCGCGCACGCCATCGAGCAAGGCCGCGTCGCCTTCGATGGCGATAATGCGGTCGAGGCGCACAATGTATTTGCGGTGGATGCGGGCAAAGTCGCGGCCCGGCAGTTTGCTTTCGAGGTCTTTCATGGTGCCGTACACCGTGAGGCGCTCGCGGGTGGTGTGCAGGTTCACGTAGTCGCCCAGGGCTTCCACGTATTGCAGGTCGGCGGTGGCCACGCGCACCAGTCGCTGGTCTTGCTTCACAAAGATTTCGGTGCGGCTGTTGGCGTACAGGGCCTCGCCGGTGCTGTTAGCCATGCGCAGCACGCCTTCGAGCTTCTGGCGCTCGCCTTCGAGCTGAATGCGCATGCGGCGCAACTCGAGGTGGGCCATCACCTGCCGGGCCAGTACGCGCAGGGCCTCGCGCTGGTCGGTGCTGAGGTGGCGGGGCACGGTATCGAGGGCGCAGAGCGTACCCAGCGGGTAGCCTTCGGGCGAGAGCAGGGGCGCGCCGGCGTAGAAACGGATATGCGGGTCGCCGGTTACCAGCGGGTTGTCGGCGAAGCGGGCATCGGCGGCGGCATCGGGCACCTCGTATACATCGGTGGCCAGCATGGCGTACTGGCAGAAGGCGTGTTCGCGCGGGGTCCCCGTTACTTTGAGGCCGACGCGGGCTTTAAACCATTGCCGCTCTTCGTCAATCAGAGAAACCAACGACATGGGCGTGCCGCAGATGAAGGCCGAAAGCTGCACCAGGTCGTTGAGGGACTGCTCGGGCTCGGTGTCGAGGACTTCGTAGCTGCGTAGGGCCTCCAAGCGCTCGGGCTCGCTTACTTGCCGAAGGCTGGGGGCGGCTGGGGCAGTGCGCTTGGCTATTTTCAAGGTAAGTAATGCATAATAGCGAGCCCGGCCTGGCCCGGATATGGCAAGTGGGCTCGTGGTGAAAACCTTAACAAAGCTAAGTAGTGTATTGACGACTGGACCCTGCCTGCCCGTTCAACCCCCCAAGCTGCTCGGCCAACCGCCGGAATTTGCCCGCCGAATTGGCACTTCATCAACACAACACGCACTATCGGGTATCTTTGATACTCCAAAATGTATCCGGCTGCGTATATCCTCCTTTATTAACCTAACCGGGCCTGGGTGCCCACCACCTCATGCTTCATTCCCTGTTTCTAATCGGCAGCTTCGGCACCTCCGAAATGCTGCTCATCGCCTTCGCGCTCATTCTGCTGTTTGGTGCCAAAAAAATTCCGGAGTTGTTCCGGGGAATGGGCCAGGGAGTTCGTGAGTTTAAGGATGCCAGTAAGGCAGAAGAAACCCAGCAGCCGCAGTACCGCGACCAGCCCATGGCTCCGCCCGTGCAGCCACCCTACCCGCAGCAGGGAACTGCCCCGCAGCAGCAGGGAACTGCCCCGCAGCAGCAGGGCTACCCGCAACAGGGTGCGCCGCAGCAAGGCTACCCGCAGCAGGGCTACCAACAGCCCGTGCCCCCCGTTTACAACCCCAACGACCCCAACAACCAGCCGCGCCAGTAAGCGCCCTTTTGAGTCATGCAAACTCCAATCCTTCTTTTTCTAGGCGACATCGGCGGCTCCGAGCTCATGCTGATAATGGTCGTTATTCTCATTTTCTTCGGGGCTAATAAAATTCCGGAGCTGGCGCGGGGCCTGGGCAAAGGCATCCGCGAGTTTAAGGATGCCAGCACCGAAATCCGCAAGGAATTCGAACAGGCCGGCCAGCCCGCTGCGCCCAACTACAACCAGCAGCCCAACCCCTACGCCGAGCAGGCCCCGCCGCAGGCCGCGCCGCTGCCCCTTGCGCCGGTAGCCGAAGCCGGCTCCGGTTTCGACCCTTGGGCCGCGGCCCCGGCTGCCGCTGCGGCACCCCACGCCGCCGTGCCGCACACGGCCGCGCCCGACCATGCGTTCGAGCAGCGCACCGAGGAGCCTGCCCCGCCCATCGCGGCCGTGCTGCCCCCCAACCTGGCCCCCGAGGGTACCCAGCCCCGGCAGCCCTACTTGCCCGCTACCCCCGACGCCTGAAAAAAATCGGTCACCTAATTTGCAAGCAGTTTGAAGCGTTTTCATTCTTTATCCGAAGTTCGTAACGAGCTGGCGGCGGGCACCACGTCCTGCCGTCAGCTCGTTGCCTATTACCTGGGCAACATCGAGCGCCAGAATCCTACCCTCAATGCCTTTCTGGAAGTGTGGCCCGACGAGGCCCGCGCCCAGGCCGATGCCGTGGATGCCAGGCTGGCCGCCGGCACTGCCGGGCCGCTGGCCGGCATGGTCATTGGCATCAAGGACGTGCTGGCCTATGCCGGGCACTCGCTGCAAAGCAGCAGCCTGATGCTCGACGGCTTCAAGTCGCTCTTTACCGGCACGGCCGTGCAACGCCTGCTCGATGCCGATGCCATCCTCATCGGCCGTCAGAACTGCGACGAGTTTGCCATGGGCGGCTCGAACGAAACCTCGTATTTTGGCCCCGTTCGCAACGCCGCCGACCCCGACCGGGTGCCCGGCGGCTCGTCGGGCGGCTCGGCCGTGGCCGTGCAGGCCGATATGTGCCTGGCTTCGATTGGGTCCGACACGGGCGGCTCGGTGCGCCAGCCGGCCGCGTTTTGTGGCGTAATCGGCTTCAAACCTACCTATTCGCGCATTTCGCGCTACGGCCTGGTGGCCTTCGCCTCGTCGTTCGACCAGATTGGCCCCATTACCCGCTCGGTGGCCGATGCCGCCCTGCTCGTGGAAGTGATGGCCGGCCCCGATGGCATGGACAGCACCGCCAGCCAGCGCGAAGTGCCCGCCTACAGCCAGCAGCTCGCGCCCGCGCCGCACTACCGCATCGGCTACATTGCCGATGCCGTGAACAGCGAGGGCCTGAACCCCGAGATTAAGGCGGCGATGGAAGCCCAGCTCGACCTGCTGCGCGGCCAGGGCCACGTGGTGGAGGCCGTGGATTTCCCGTACCTGGATTTCATGATTCCGACCTACTACATCCTCACCACCGCCGAGGCCAGCTCCAATCTGGGCCGCTTCGATGGCGTGAAATACGGCTACCGCGCCCCCGATGTAACCGATTTGGAGTCGCTCTACAAAAAGAGCCGCGCCCAGGGCTTTGGGGCCGAAGTGCAGCGGCGCATTCTGCTGGGCACCTTCGTGCTCAGCGCCAACTACTACGACGCGTACTACACCAAGGCCCAGCGCGTGCGCCGGCTGATTAAGGACAAAACCGACGAGCTGCTGCGCCAGTACGATTTCCTGGTGCTGCCCACCACGCCCACCACGGCCTTTAAAATCGGCGAGAAGCAGGACCCGGTTTCGATGTACCTGGCTGATATTTTCACGGTGCAGGCCTCGCTGGCCGGCGTGCCCGCCATTTCGGTGCCGGTAGGGGAGGATGCGGCCGGCCTGCCCATTGGCTTGCAGGTGATGGCCGGGGCTTTCCGCGAGGCCGAGCTGCTGGCCTTTGCCAGCTTGCTGACGGAAGAAGTGCTGGCGTAATAAACGCCGACAAACCGAGTTGCTGAAAAAGGGGGCAGCGTTCGACCAGTGTCGGGCGCTGCCCCGTTGCTTTATTTTATGAATAACGATACAACAATACTTATACAAGTTGTTTACCTCTGCCCTATCTTAGTGCTATGAAGCAAGGGATTAAGCAAGTGAAAACTTTCCGGCGCGGCCACTTGTGGCTGGTGCTGGCGCTGCCTTGGCTGCTGATGCAGACGACCGAAACCAAGGCTCAACGGGTAATGCGGGTTGATACCGTGGGCGGGGCAAAAGTTGCCCTGCCGGCGCTGTTGGGCGATACCGTGCGGGTGCGCCTCGAATTGCAGCCCGACTCGCTGGTGGCCGTGCCCATGCCGGCCGTCGACTCGGCGCGGTTGGAGTGGCTGCGCACCCCGCCCACCCTGCGCGACCTGGTGTGCGACCGGGTGGGCTGCATCGAAACCGACGTGCCGCACCAGTTCAACAACTCGGTGA
>JAYULN010000591.1:0-19216 GCA_043763525.1 Hymenobacter sp. | reverse complement strand
TGAACCCCAAGCCGGGCGGCAGCGGCCCCAGCGGCCTGGGCAAGACGCAGTATCTGATGCCCGACTTCATTCTGACCAACGACAACGGCGTCTTCAACCTGACCCTGAATGCCCGCAACGCCCCCGAGCTGCGCGTGAGCCCGGCCTACACCGAGATGTTCCGGACCTACGACAAGGCGGCCAAGAAGGACCAGAAAATGAAGGAGGCCGTAACTTTCGTGAAGCAGAAGCTGGACTCGGCCAAGTGGTTTATTGATGCCATCCGGCAGCGCCAGAACACGCTGTTGCGCACCATGAATGCCATTGTGGAATTACAGCGCGACTTCTTCGCCGAGGGCGACGAGGGCAAGCTCCGGCCCATGATTCTCAAGGACATTGCCCTGCGCATCAGCATGGATATTTCGACGGTGAGCCGGGTGGCCAACTCCAAGTCCATCCAGACCGAGTTCGGGATTTATCCGCTCAAGTACTTCTTCTCCGAAGGCATTGCCACCGACTCGGGCGAGGATGCCAGCAGCCGCGAGGTAAAAAGCATTCTGAAAGAATTGATTGGCAAGGAAAGCAAGGAGCGCCCCCTCAGCGACGACAAGCTGGAGAAGATGCTCAACGCGCGGGGCTACAACATTGCCCGCCGCACGGTGGCCAAGTACCGCGAGCAGCTCAACATTCCGGTGGCCCGGCTGCGCAAGGAACTGTGATTTCATTCACCAATTAGCATTTATCATTTAACACCCCAGTACCAGCACCCAGTAGAGGGCAAGAAGCCCTTTCTATCTTTGAACGGTTACGGTGGTGCCTATTGCCCGTGAACGACTGTTGAATGACAACTGCTAAATGGTAAATGACTTGTCGCCCGCCGAGTTGCGGGACCTGTACCTGGCCGAGCGTGCCCGCCGCGAGCACGCCGAGGCCGAAGCCGTGCGCTTGCAGCACATGAGCCTGATTCCGCAGCTCAACCCCAACCCTATTTTGCGGCTGAACGCGGCCGGCGAGCTGCTGTATGCCAACCCGGCGGCGAGCGGGCTGGCCCACGCTTTGGAATCGACCGGCCCCTCGCGGGTGCGGCCGCAGCTGGTGCAGGCGGCCACCCAGGCCCTGCGCACCGGCGAATCAGCCCAGCGCGAACTCATCGCCGATGGCCAGTACTTCCTGCTGTTTACGGTGCCGGTGGTGGAGGATGGCTACGCCATGCTCTACCTCACGGATGTGACGGACCGGCGGCAGGCCGAGCAGGAAGCCTCCCAGCAGCGCGAGTCCTACGAAACCATACTGGCCCACGTGCCGGCCGTGGTAACCGTGCTCGACCCCGACCAGCGCTACCGCTACATCAACCCCTACGCCGAGCCCAACCCGGTCCGGCGGCAGGCCCGCCTGGGCCACACCTTTACCGAGTATTGCGCCGAAAAGAACCTGCCCCCGGCCCTGGCCGTGCGCCGCAGCCGCTTGTTCGAGCAGGCCGTGAGCTCGCGCGAGCTGGTGAACTGGGAGGAGCGCTGGCCCGACCGCGACGGCTACACCGTGCTGTACTGGCTGTGCTACTACCAGCCCGTGTTTGGGCCGGCCGGCGAGCTGCGCGAGGTGATGTGCTACGGCCTCGACATCACCAACCGACGGCAGGCGGAGGCCCAGACCCTCCTGAGCGAGGCCGTTGCCAAAGCCCAGCAGACCTTCACCGAGCAGGTGCTCGACCTGAACCCGAGCTGCGTGTACGTGCGCGGGGCGTATGGGCCCGGCGAGCCGCCGCCCGTGCTGTTCGCGAACCAGGCCATGGTGGCCCTGCGCCAGCTGATGCTGGAACGAGCCGGCACCCATTCGCTGTACGAAGCCGTGCTGCCCGACGAATACAAAGCCTACGTAGCCACCGATGCCGAAGTGCTGCGCAGCGGCCAGGCCGTGGCTACGGAAGACCGCCTCACCCTGGCCGACGGCGAGGTGCGCTGGTACCAGAGCGTGCGCTGCCCGCTGGCGCTGGCCGATGGCACGGTGCGCATTCTGGGCGTGAGCACCAACATCACCGCCCTGAAGGCGGCCCAGCACGCGGCCGAAGCCGCCGCTACGGCCCGCGAAAACTTTTTGGCCAACATGAGCCACGAAATTCGTACGCCGCTGAACGGGGTGCTGGGCATGACCAGCCTGCTGGCCAAAACCGGCCTCAGCGAGCAGCAGCGCAGCTACGCGGCCATCATCCAGCACTCGGGCCGCCACTTGCTGAATGTGGTGAACGACGTGCTCGACATGGCCAAAATCACCTCCGGCAAGCTGGAGATGGAGCAGGCCGCGTTCAACATCTGCGACTCGATGGCCCGCGCCACGGAGCCGCTCGTGCTGCAAGCCCAGGAAAAAGGCATTCGGGTGGTGGGTACCCGCCTGAGCGACTCGTGCCCCCTGCCCTGGGTGGTGGGCGATTCGTACCGCCTGAACCAGGTGCTCATCAACCTGCTCTCGAACGCCATTAAGTTTACCCCGGCGGGGGGCACGGTGGCGGTGGGCGGCTACTTCGTGAGCGAAACCGCCGACACCCTCACCACCGAGTTCCGGGTGACGGACACCGGCATCGGCATCACGCCCGACAAGCTGGAGGACATCTTCCAGGAATTTACCCAGGCCTATGCCGACACCACCCGGCAGTTTGGCGGCACGGGCCTGGGCCTGAGCATCAGCCGGGCGCTGGTGAGCCAGATGGGGGGCCGGCTGACGGTGCAGAGCGAATCCGACCAGGGCAGCACGTTTGCCTTTATCACCACGCTGCCCAAGGCCAGCGCCAAGGCCTTGCAGGCCGTTCATGCCCCCGTGCATCCCGTGCAGGAAGCGGCCGTGCGCGGCCGCCGCGTGCTGCTGGTAGAGGACAACGCCGTGAACCGCGAAGTGGCCCAGCTGCTGCTCGAAAGCCACGGCGTGCTGGTAGACTCGGCCGGCAGCGGCCTCGAAGCACTGGAATTGTTTGAGCAGCGCCGCTACGATGCCGTGCTCATGGACATTCAGATGCCCGGCATGAACGGCCTGGCGGCCACCGCCCGCCTGCGCGCCCACCCCGATGCCGGCCGGGCGGCCACTCCCATCCTGGCCCTCACCGCCAACGCTTTCCGGGCCGATGCCGAAAAGTACGCCGCCGCCGGCATGAACGACACCCTGGCCAAACCCTTCGACGAAGCCGAGCTGCTGAGCAAGCTGGCCCTGCTGATTGCCGGCGTGGCCGGCCCGCCGGCAGCGCCCCCCCCAAAGCCCGACCGCAAGCCCGGCAAGGCCCAAAAACCCGCCACCCCACCACTCCACTCACCCACCACCACCCCACTTTTCGACCTGGCCCTGCTGCACCAAACGGCCCACGGCAACGCGGCCTTTATGAACCGGATTCTGGCCTCGTTCCAGGCCAACACCCCCGGCAGCGTGGCCGACCTGCGTGTCGCCCACGCCGCCGCCGACTGGCCTGCCGCCGCCGCCGTGGCCCACAAGCTGCGCCCCTCCCTGCGCCTGCTCGGGGCCGCCGGCCTGGTACCCTGGCTCGAAACCCTGGAAGCTGAAGCGGCCACTGATGCCCAGCGGCAAGATGCCACCGAGGCGTTGGCGGCGGGGCTGGCGGAGCTGCTGGCGGCCCTGCCGGCGCAGGTTGACAAGTAACCCTTTTTATTATGCGGATGGCGCGGGCCACAGGCCCGCGCCATCCGCAAAGCAGTACCGCCGCGGCCCGCCGCGTGCGGCAAGCCGCCTCGGCACACCATCCAGGCCTACTGCCGCGTGCGGCAAGCCACTTCGGCACACCACCCAGGCCTGCTGCCGCATGCGGCAAGCCATGTAAGCACAGTGCCCACCTGGCCCGCCGCATGCGGTTGGCCAGGTGGGCACACCGGGTAAGGCTGCCGCCGCATGCGGCGGCGGTTTTCGGGTTAGGGCTTGGCAGGGACCGGAATGGCCTTTTTGGCCTTGCCGCCGGTGCGGTTGGGCAGCAGGCCGTAGTTGAAGTACACTTCGGCCTGGGCCGGCTTCTCCCAAAACGCCCCCAGCGCCGTGCAATGCGCCTGCCACAGCAGCTCGCAGGCCCGCGCCCACTGCCCGCCCAGCGAGCCGATGGTTTCCTTGGCCACTTTCAGGCCGGCATCTTTGGCGGTGGTGGCGGTGGTGAGCTCCAGCAGCAGGGCATCGGCGGTTTTGCTCAGGGCGGGGCCGAGGTCGGCCTTGTGGGCCGTGAGGGCGGCGGCGAAGGCCTCGAAGCGCACCGGAAAATCGGTGGTGTTGGCATCGGTGAGGTGCATCAGGCCCTGGGGCAGCAGCTGCTTCAGGGCATCGGGGTGCTGGCGGTAGGTGGGCACCAGGTGTACGGCGTTGGTGTCCTGCACAAACACGCGCATGGCACGCAGCACGTCCTTTTTCGAGCGGGTGAGGGTTTGGCTGGTGCCATCCTGGCCTTCGCGGGCCACCACGGTGCCGCCGAGGGCCGTGGCGGCGGCTTGCAGGCCGGGGGCCAGGGCCTTGAGGGCGGCGGTGGGGCTGCCGGCGGCTGCCGTCACGGTGTAGTTCAGAAAACCCAGAAACGTGGGCCGGCTGCACCGGATGTTGATAAAATGGTTGGCGTAGAGGTCGTGGTACGGAGCGGCCATGGGGCGGGGAAAGGGGGGTTAGGTTGTGAGGCAGGAAGGTAGGCACCGTAGCGCGAACTCTGTAGTTCGCGTCCCCGCGCCGTTCGTGTCGTGCGGGGACGCGAACTACAAAGTTCGCGCTACGGCGCGCTACGGCGTTTCGGGCCAGTAAGTGTGGGGCCATTCCTGCCAGGTTTCGGCCAGGCCGGCTTTCACCGGATTATTCACCACATAGGCGATGATGCGGGTCATTTCCTCGGAGCTGCGGACAATATGGTCGTAGGTTTCGCGCTGCCAGAACTGCCCCGTGCGCCCCAGCAGCTTATTGGCCTGCAAGGCGGTGTAGCCTTTGAGGCGCTGCAAGGTTTCGAGTAAGGGAGGGGCATCATCGGGCAGGGAAATGACCATATGTACATGGTTTGGCATCAGGCAATAGCAAACCAAGGTGTAGGCTTTGCCGTGAAAATGCCGAAGCGAGCCGGCTACTACCGCTGCCACCGGCGGATTGCGCAGCCAAATAGGGCCGTGGTGGCCAGCATCGAGCAAGCCATCGAACCGACCGAAGTACCGGCGTTGCCGGGCGTAAGAATTTTCGGCAGCGTCGCCACTGCTGAACTGCGCCCGCAACCGCGCCAGCTGCGCGGCGGGCAACGAATCTGCCAGGCGAAAGGTGAGAAAAATATCGGAGCCCGGTGGGAGGCGGTAGGGCAGATTGCGCTCATAATATATCAGGTCGCCCATGGCGGCAAGGTACTACGCCATAGCGCTACGCTTCGCGCTACTTGCCCACGTGCCACTCGGCGGTTAGCTCGAAGTAGGGCAGCACGCGCCGCGTTTCCCGCGCCAAATCGAGGGCCGAGTAGCTGCTGCCGGCGTAAGCTCCCTTGCCCGCCGTGTAGGTCGAGAACGTGCGCAGCCACTGCAGCCAGATGCTGGCCGTGAGGTGGAAGCCCGCCGTGGCGTGGCGCTCCACGGCCAGCTCGGAACCGTGCTGCCGGGTGATGCCGTGCAGGTAAATGAGCGTGGAGGCCGGCCCGGTGGTGATTTCCGAGAGCAGCGCGGCGCGGCCGTAGTTGCGCTGCTCGAGCAAGCGGTAGCCCAGGCGCAGGCTGGTGCCGCCCCGGCGGCCGGCCCAGCTCTGGCGCGCCCCGAGGCTGAAATCGTGGGTCACGCTGGTATCGAGCGGGCTCTCGCGGAAGCGGGACCAGTCGAGCTGGCCCACCCGGTTTTCGCGGCGCACGTAGTCGGCCAGCAGCAGCAGGCGGGGCCGCAGCTGGTAGGTGAGGCCCTGGGTTTGTTCCAGCACGCGGCTGGCGCGGTTGCGGGCCTGCTCGGCGGCGCGGTCGCGCACCTGGTAGCTCACCCACAAGTGGTAGCTCGACCGGATGCTGAACTTGCCGGGGGCCCAGGTGAAGCCCGGCTCCCAGTGCAGCAGGTGGTCGGTGTAGTTTTCGGCGCTCTGATTGGCCCTTATGAACACCGTTTGGCGGTACTCGCCGGCCACCCCCAGCGTGGTGCGGAAGGCCCCCGCCCAGCGGCCCGTCCAGGTCAGGCGCAGCAGGTGCTGGGCTTCGTCGCGGGTTTGCTGGTTGTCTTTGCTGGGGGCATCCACGCGCAGCAGCTGGGCGGTGCCGGCCAGGGCCAGGGCGTGGCGCGGCGTGGGCAGCCAGGTAAGCGTACCCTGCCACTGGGTGGTTTGCTCGGTGATGTCCTTCACCTGCTCGCGGGCCAGGACCGTGGCCAGGCGCGGCGCGCTCAGGCGGCGGGAGTTGTCGAGGTAGTAGGCACGGGTGCGCTCGCGGTAGCCAAAGCTGAGGCTGGCTTGCAGCTTGGGCCGGGCAAAACGCAGCTCCTGGCGGGTATCCAGTTCGCGCTGGCGGTAGCCCACGTCCTGCAACGTATCGGCCCGCTCGCCCTGCCGGCGGTACCGGAATGCCCGCGTGGGCAGCAGCAGGCTGTTATCCGAGCGCAGCGTGGCAAAGGGGTTGAGGCGGTAGGCAGCCCCCGCCTGCACCGCCACGGTATCGGACTGAATGCGCTGCACCGAGCCCAGCAGGTAGTCTTCGGCGCGGTTGGTGCGGTAGCCCAGCCGGCCCTGCACGGTAAGGGGCGCATTGGGCAAAAAGGCCTGCTCGCCCACGGCCTCGGCCACCAGCCGCTGCATGGTGCGCGGCCCCAGGCTGGCCCGCGTGCCCAGCACCCGCACCGCCCACGGGGCCGCCGTGGGGCCATTGGCAAAGAAAATGGCCGCCGCATCGAACCCGTAGGCGAAGCCGGCATCGTCGCGGCCGTTGCGGCGGTCGGTGGCCAGGCCGCCCAGCATCGTCAGGCGCATTTGGGACAAAGAATCGGTGAGCGAAGCCGGACGCAGACGGCGCTGGTAGCCCAGGCGGCCCAGCCACAGGCCGGTGCGGGTGGCATTGGCCCGGCTTTGGTCGTAGTGAATTTGCTGGCCCAGCTGCCAGTGGTTGGCCGCGTCGAGGGTGAACACGTGGGCCACGTCGGCCCCGTAGTCTTCGCGCACGAAGGACGGGGTGCCGCGCGAGTCGTAAATCATGTCGGTGCCCAGGCGGTAGCGCAGCTGCTGGCGCGGCCCCAGGCGCAGGTAGCCGCGCACGCCGGTGGTTTGCACGAAGGTGCTCACGCCCACCCGCCGGGCGCGGGCCACGAGCAGCAGCACCGTGTCGGCCCCCGCCGGCCGCAACCGGCTGAAGACCGGGCCAAACGGCGCGGCCCCCACCAGCACCTGCGCCCGCCCGGCCAGCGGCGCGGCAAGAACCAGGAGCAGCAGCAACAGCAGCGCGAAGCGGCGCTTCGCGTCCCCGCGCCGTTCGCAATCCAATTCAACGGCGCGGGGACGTGAAGCGCCACTTCGCGCTACTGCCGTTACCCACACTGAAAGCCACCGAAATACCACGCTTGCCCGGCCCGCGACTGATACCTTCGCCGAGCCGTTGCCGGAAGGTAATACATCGGCCGGTGCGGACGGGAAAATAGTTTTTCGTTAGGTTAGCTGTTGAAAAAAAGGGCTGCCCCCGCCCGCGTCAGCGTAAATTTGTCGGGCATCATCCCGCTATTTCCTTTTTCTGCTATCGATACCATGAATAGTTCTCTTATCACCCGCCTGCTGGCCGCTACTCCCGTGGTACTGGGCCTGTTCTCGGCCGCTACGGCCCAGGCGCAGCACGTGCAGTGGGCGGCCCGGCTCGTGGCCGTGTCCTCCCAGAAATCCGAAGGCAAAGACCCGTTCTCGCCCTCGCAGGTACTGAGCACGCCCAATGCCCTGCCGCTGGGCCAAATCAGCAACGATGCCTGGATACCGCGCAAGGAAGGGCCGAACGAGTTTATCGAAGTGCGCTTTGCCCGCTCCATCGCCGCCCAGCAGGTGACGATAGTCGAGAACTTCAACCCCGGCTCCATCACCAAAATCGAGCTGGTCGATACCAAGGGCGAGCACCACGAAATATATTCCAACCCCAGCCCCGGCCCCCTGCCCGAAGCCTTCCGCACGCTCGAAGTGCGGTTTCCGGCCGCCGAGTACCGCACCCTGGGCGTGAAAGTGTACATGAACACGGCCAAGGTGGAAGGCGTGAACCAGATTGATGCCATCGGCATCGCCGACGTGGCCTCCACGATGGTGAGACAGGCGTTTGATGCCCCCAAAGGCCCCGACGCGGTGAAGTCGACCCAGTTCGACTCGTCGCTCGTGAACCTGGGCCCGAACGTAAATTCGCGCTACGTCGACACCCACCCGGTTATCTCGCCCAACGGCCGCACGCTGTACTTCGCCCGCCAAAGCCACCCCGACAACGTGGGCGGCAGCCGCGACCCGCAGGACGTGTGGTACTCGACCCTGACCAGCGGCAAAAATAAAACCTGGAGCCTGGCCAAAAACCTGGGCACGCCCATCAACACCCCCGACGACCCCAACGGCCTGGCCTCGGTGTCGGCCAACGGCCAGAGCGCCATCGTCATCAACATTTATAACCGCGACGGCACCGTCGACCCGCAGGGTTGCAGCCTCAGCAAGCGCACCCGCATGGGCTGGACCCAACCGGTGAAACAGGACATCAAGGACTTTATCAACCTGGACAAGGAGCACGTCGATTTCTTCCTGGCCACCTCGGGCAAGGCCCTGCTCATGGCCGTGGAGCGCCCCGACGGCCAGGGCGAGCAGGACATGTTCGTGAGCTTCCCGGTGCCCGACGTGAAGGACACCTGGACCAAGCCCAAAAACCTGGGCCCGAACGTGAACACCGCCAAATCGGACTTTGCGCCCTTCCTGGCCGCCGACGACAAGACCCTGTACTTCGCCAGCGAAGGCCGGGGCGGCTACGGCAAGTCCGACATCTTCTACACCAAGCGCCTCGACGATACCTGGACCAACTGGAGCCCGCCCCGCAACCTGGGCCCGGTGGTGAACTCGCCCGATTTCGATGCCTACTACACCATTTCGGCCGCCGGCCAGGATGCCTACCTGGTGTCGTCGCGCAACGGCATCGACAACTCCAAGGACATTTTCCGCATCTCGCTGGCCCAGGCCTTCCAGCCCGAAGTGGTGACGCTGGTAACCGGCCGCGTGCTCGACCAGGCCACCGGCAAACCCATCCGGGCCATCATTCACTACGAAAACCTGCTCACGGGCGAAGAAATCGGCGTCACCGAAACCGACCCCGTCGATGGCTCCTACACCATTGTGCTGCCCAGCGGCGTGCAGTATGGCTACCGCGCCGAAGCCAAGGGCTACCTCGCCGAAAACGCCAATCTCGACGTAACGGCCAAGGACAAGTACGCCGAGCAGAAGCAGGACCTGTTCCTGGCCCCGTTCAACGTGGGCCAGACGGTGAAGCTCAACAACATCTTCTTCCCCCAGAGCAAGTACTACCTCAACACCAGCTCCTACCCCGAGCTGGCCCGCCTCATCCGCATTCTGAAGGAGTACCCCACCGTCGAAATCAAGATTTCGGGCCACACCGACAACCAGGGCGACCCCTCCCTCAACCTCAAGCTGAGCCAGGACCGGGTGAATGAAGTGAAGAAATACCTCAGCAGCCACGGCATCAACGGCGGCCGCATCACCACCGAGGGCTACGGCGACACCAAGCCCATTGCCAGCAACGACCAGGAAGAAACCCGCTCGAAAAACCGCCGGGTGGAGTTCACGATTACCAAAAAGTAGGTTGTCGGTTGCGGGTTGTCAGCTGTCAGGCAGTTTATTGCAATCGGCCCGACAGCTGACAACCCGTTCACTTTCGGATTCCTATTTAAAATGCAAAAAAAGGTGTCCTCCTGAGCTATGCTCGGGGGGACACCTTTTTTTTAGCGCTCACTCGCGCTGCAGCTCACCAACCGTCAGCTGCCCGCCGGTCTGATGTTGCCGCCGCCGCCGCCAGGGTTGGCAATTGAGTCGCGCATTTTGCAGGAGTTTATCGCGCCCGGGTTTGGGCGCGGTTTTTCTGTTGCTCGGCCACCCGCAGGCCGGCGGGCTACTTACCCATGTTGCCCTCCACGAAGGCCGTGAGGCGGCCCTCCGAGCTGTCGAGGCCCACAATGTCGAGCAGGTCCTGGTAGTATTCGGCCACCTGCTGGCGGTCTTCGGACTGGGCCACCAGGGGCAGCAGGCGGCTCAGGCCCGCATCGACGCTCCGCAGGTAGGCCTCCTTGGTGGGTTTGCGGGCCGTGATGGCCAAAAAATCGGTGGCCGACTGCACCAGAATAGTGTTGAGCATGGGCCGGGTTTCGGCGGGCAGGGAGCTGGTGCGCTTGCCAAGGACCACGGCGGCCTGGGTGTGCTGCTTAAATTTTTCGAGCCGCGTTACCGCCTTTTCGGGCACGGTGAGGGGAGTGGTGGTTTGGGCATGGCCCGCCAGGGCGGCCAGGGTAAACAGGCTGAGTAGAAACGTACGCATTCGGAAAGGAAAAAAAGTGAAAATGAAAAACACCAGCGGGTAAGCCGGATGATTTTTCAGTGGACAAAGCTATAAATAATAAAATTAATCTTACACTTAATCATTATTTTTTATCAATAAAAAACTATTTTTTTATTTTTCCCCTATCCTTCAACCCCGCTCCGTGCGCAGCTTCGGCGCAACCGGCTGCAGCCAGCCCGTGCGGTGAGAGCAGGCTAGCGGTTCTATTATCCCCTCCCCGCTCACAGCAACGCCCCGGCGGCGCGGCCCACCTCGCCAGGAGGTAGGCCACGCCACCGGGGCGTTGCTGTGGGCGACGCGAAAGAGCCGGGTGGCTAGTAGGCGCGGGCGAAATAGGCGCGCCGGGCACTGGGGCGTCCCGTCACCATGCACACGCCTTCTTCGTCGGGCTCGTTCAGGGCCAGGCAGCGCACGGTAGCTTTGGTTTCGTCTTTGATGCGCTCCTCGGTTTCGGAAGTACCGTCGTAGTGGGCCAGTACGAAGCCGGCCTCATTGTCCAGCACCCGCTTAAACTCGTCGTAGCTGTCGACGCGGGTGGTGTGGGTAGCGCGGAACTGCTTGGCCTTCTCGTACATATCGTGCTGTATGTCGGTCAGCAGCTGGTCGACACTGGCCACGATATCGGCCAGGGGCAGGCTCATCTTGGTTTTGGTATCGCGGCGGGCCACCTCCACGGTGCCCCCGTCGAGGTCGCGGGCCCCGATGGCCAGGCGCACGGGTACGCCCTTCATCTCCCACTCGGCAAACTTAAAGCCGGGGCGCTCGGTGTCGCGGGCGTCCACCTTCACCGAAATGCCGCGGGCAATAAGGCCCATCTGAATGGGCTTGATGCGCTCGAGTAGGGCGTCGAGCTCGCCGGTTTTGTAGATGGGCACGATAACGACCTGAATGGGAGCCAGCTTGGGGGGCAGCACCAGGCCTTCGTCGTCGGAGTGGGCCATTACCAGGGCACCCATCAGGCGGGTGCTCACGCCCCAGCTGGTGCCCCACACGTGCTCGAGGCCGCCTTCTTTGGTGGCAAAGGTCACGTCGAAGGCCTTGGCAAAGTTCTGGCCCAGGAAGTGGCTGGTGCCGGCCTGCAGGGCCTTGCCATCCTGCATCAGCGCCTCAATGCAGTAGGTGTCTTCGGCCCCGGCAAACCGCTCGTTGGGGGTTTTCACGCCCTTCACCACGGGCAGGGCCATGTGCTCCTCAGCAAACTCGGCGTACACATCCAGCATCTGGCGGGTTTCGGCCACGGCCTCTTCGGCGGTGGCGTGGGCGGTGTGGCCTTCCTGCCACAGAAACTCGGCGGTGCGCAGGAAGAGGCGGGTGCGCATTTCCCAGCGCACCACGTTGGCCCACTGATTGATGAGCAGCGGCAGGTCGCGGTAGCTCTGCACCCAGTTTTTGTAGGTACTCCAGATGATGGCTTCCGAGGTGGGGCGCACAATCAGCTCTTCTTCGAGCTTGGCGGCGGGGTCGACGCGCAGCTTGCCGGGCCGGTCGGGGTCGGTTTGGAGGCGGTAGTGGGTGACCACGGCGCACTCCTTGGCAAAGCCCTCGGCGTTCTTCTCCTCGGCCTCAAACAGGCTTTTGGGGATGAAGATGGGGAAGTACGCATTTTCGTGGCCGGTGCGCTTGAACATGTCGTCCAGCTGGCGCTGCATTTTTTCCCAAATGGCGTAGCCGTAGGGCTTGATAACCATGCAGCCGCGCACGGCGGAGTTTTCGGCCAGGCCGGCCCGCTTCACTATCTCATTGTACCAAAGCGAGTAATCTTCTTGGCGGGTAGGCAACTTTTTGCTCATGGGGGGCATCTTAGGAGTAATCGGAAAGGTTCCCAAATGTGGTACAAGATTTGACTTGACCCAGGGGCACCGTTCCGGGCTCAAATTACGTTACTAAAGCCCGGACCAAACTCAGGGACTTATTGGCCACGCAGCCACATGGCACGTTGCCTTGCTCGTAGCTGTTTAAACCTTTGAGGTAGTCCGCTCTTCTTCATCAGGTGTCCACCGTTTATGATGTTATTTTACGCTAGGCCTTCTCCATCTTCATCTTGTCAGTCATGAAAAACCTGCTCACCGCTCTTTTGCCCGCTTTGGCCCTGTTTGCGCTGGGCGGCTGCGCGGGCACTTCGGCCCTCACGTCGTCGGAAGATGACGGGGTCTATTATTCCTCGAAAGACCGCACCACAGCCGTGGTGAGCCCGGCCCCCGCGCCAGCCGGTACCGATGAGGCCACCAACCCCGACTACAACGGCAACCAGACCCGCTCGTCGGCCCGCCAAGGCAGCGGCTCGAACGAGTACTACGACAACACTTACACCTACATGCGCGGCGTGCCGAGCTATGGCGTAACCACTTACGTCCCCTACAGCCCCTACACCGTCATCAGCTATAATTCCTATGGCAGCTACGGCTGGGGTGGCGGGGCCTGCGGCTATTCGCCCTATGCCTACGGCGGTTACGACCCGTTTTATAGCCCTTTCTACAGCCCCTACTACGGCTACGGCCCGAGCATCAATATAAGCTTCGGGTTTGGGCAGCCTTATGGCTACGGTGGCTATGGCTATGGCCGGCCCTATGGCTACGGCTACGGCTACGGTGGGGGCTTTTATGACCCGTATTATTACAACAGCCCTTATTACGGCGGGTACTACGGCCGGGGCGGCTACTATGGCAACAATTACTACGGTGGCAGCTACTACGGCGGGCGCTATGGCAATGGCTACAGTAACAATGGCTACTACGGCAACGACAATCGTAACCGCGTCACAACAGGCCACCGTTCCGACCGCATGTCGGACGGCCGGTACTCGACGGGCAGCGCCAATTCGGCCGGCACCACGGGTTCGTCGGCCGGGGGAGGGCGCGTGCGGACTGATGGCCTGATAGCTCCGACGACTCCGGCTCCTACTCCCACTACCCAGCCCATGCCCGGCGTGGCAAACGAAGGCGGTGGTCGCTTTCGGAGCGATGCCGTGACGGCAGCCCCCAGCCCGCAGCCCACCCGCAGCGAAGGCTCGTTCAACCGCCCCCGCCGCCTGGACCGAGCCGACCAGCCCCAGTACCGCGACATGGAACAGATGCCGACCACTACCCGCCCCCGTACGGAGGGTATGCCGGCCGACCAGGGCCAGGTAACCCGCGACAATACCGGTGGCCGCTGGCGCAACACCGATACTCAGCCACGAGGCGACCAGATGCAGCCGCAGTCGCAACCAGAAGCCGAGCAGCCCGTGCGCCAGGATGGGCAGCGCCGTCGCGGCGGTTTCTTCCAGGACGTATTTACACAGCCAAACACCAACGGCGGCAGACAGGCCAGCGAACAGCAACCCGAACGCCAGCGCAGCTACGACCAGCCCCGCCAGCGCACCTACGAGCAGCCTCAACAGCGTTCCTACGAGCAGCCCCAGCAGCGCACCTACGAGCAACCTCAACAACGCTCGTTTGAGCAGCCTCAACAACGCTCGTTTGAGCAACCCCAGCGTTCCAACAACCAGCCGTCGAACAGCGGTGGTAACGAGGGCGGTGGCGGCGGACACAGCCGCAGCCGGGGCGAATAAGCAGCTTGCTCATTTTTTCTGCCCATTTAATCTCTAAAGGGAGCCGGCCCTCCGGCTGGCTCTACTTTTTCCATCCCCATGAAAAAACGGATATTCTGGCTTAGCCTGGCCCTCGGAGTAGGGTCGGCCAGCCACGCCTTTGCCCAGGACGCGAGCGACGCGCTCCGGTATTCCCGGCTTCAGTTTGGCGGCCCGGCCCGCACCCAGGGCATTGGGGGAGCCAACGTGGCGCTGGGGGCCGACTTTGGCAACCTGACCAGCAACCCCGCCGGCCTGGGCATGTACCAGAAATCGGAGGCGCACTTTACGCCGGGCCTCGGCTTGGGGCAGGGCGAGGCCGGCATTGAAGGCAACGCGGCCGCCAAACAAACCGAGGATAAGAACAGCTTCCACATTGGCAGTGCGGGCCTGGTACTGGCCTCCCGCCACCCCGACAACGACCAGAGCACCAACTGGCGCGGCGGGGCATTTGCGCTGGGCTTCACGCGGCTGGCCGATTTCAACACTGCCTCACGCTACCAGGGGTCGATTAACAACAACCAATCATTTCTAGCGCGCCTACAGCCCGATGCATCAGTTCGAGGCCAGGCTTTTTTCAATAGCTTGGACAAGCAGGTTAACGACAACAACTTTACATCGCGGCTAGGCCTAGCCTACGGGGCCTTCCTGGCCAACATCATAACCGGACGCAACCGGCTCGACTCGGCTGTAGTGCTGCGGCGGCAGGGCAACGTGCTTAATCAGAGCGAGGTGATTACCAATTCGGGCTCGCTTTCGCAGTTCGACCTGGGTTATGGGGCCAGCTACCGCGACCGGCTGTACATCGGCGGAGCCATTGGCATCGTCAGTTCCAACTACACCCAGCTTCGCACACTGGTTGAGGCCGACAACGACCTCAACACGCACTTTAACAGCCTGACCAGCCAGACCACACTGAAGACGACAGGCTCAGGTTTCAACGCCCGGGTTGGCATGATTTACCGGGTCACCGACGTACTCCGGCTGGGGGCTTCTGTTCAAACACCTACGTTCATGCGCCTAAACGACACGTTTGATGAAAGCCTTACTTCCAATTTCAGCGCTCAGGGTACCGACCGGGTGCCTAGCGACCTGCCCGTCGGCGATACCCGGGTAGTGCGACCGACCAACGAGTTTACCTACAACCTAACCACGCCTTTCCGAGCCAATGGTGGCGCGGCGGTTACGCTAGGCAAGCACGGCTTTGTGACCGGCGACGTGGAGTACGTGGGCTACGGCCAGGCCCGCCTGCGCACCCAAACCCCGAACGTGGACGACGATGCCGCCTTTGCCATCGAAAACAGCAACATTCGGGCTCGCTACAAAAACACCATTAACCTGCGCTTTGGGGCTGAGGGGCGCTTCGACATTTTCCGGGTGCGGCTGGGCTATGCCCGCTACGGCGACCCCTACAAGGCCGACACAAAGGGCGAGCGGGCCCAGAACTTTTACACTGCCGGCGCGGGCCTGCGCCAGGGCAACTTTTTCCTTGATGCCGCCGCCGTGTACACCACGTTCGACCAATCCTACACGCCCTACAGCCTCAACGGCCTGGAGCCGTTGGTGAAGGTGAACAACAACCGCTACACCACCAGCATCACGGCAGGCATCACATTCTGAGGCGGGCCATTTCCGGCTCTTCCGCTATCAAAAAAGGCTGCCTCGTATCAACGGGGCAGCCTTGCTGTTATTTCTGAGAATCGGTTTAAGTTACTTTCTGCTGTTACGCAGTAGACTGTAGCGCGAACTTTGTAGTTCGCGTCCTCGCGCCAATGAAGCCGCCCGAATGGCAAAGGGACGCGAACTACAAAGTTCGCGCTACACCTCCAACGGCCCTTGAATCAAGGCACCGCGTAACATCAGTTACTTTTTCAGGCCAGCAGAACGAGGTAGAGACGCAATTTCTTGCGTTTCGTCGTTGAACGAATGGGGCCATGCCGGCTGCGCAATTTAAACAACATCAGCAACAACAAGACTCCAACTATTGCGTCTCTACCGCTGACTCAAACGGACTATTTCTGCACTTTCACGATGCAGGAAAGCAGGGGCTTGGTGCCCGGCACAATGTCCAGAACCTGCATCAGGCCCACTTTGCCCTCGGTGGTTTTGAAGGCCAGCACCTGGTCTTTGACCAGGGTGCCGGTGCTGAGGCTGTCGGTGAATAGAGTGCCGGCGACAAACGCGGCCACGAAGGCCGCCGTGGTTTTGGCCTTGCCGAAGGCATCGAGGGTGAGGCTGGTGCGGCGCAGGCGGGTGGCGCGGCGGGCAGCCCACTTCTTGGCCACCAGAAACCGGGTTTGGGCGGTGTCGGCCGGCGCTTCCCAGGCCAGGCTGCTGCCCCGCACGGTACATATCAAATCGACCAGCTGTTGGTTGGGTGCCACCGATTTTTCATTGTTCAGCACGGCGTATTGGGGCAGCAGCAGGCCGTAGCTCAGGCTGAGGAATACGCGGGCCCGGTCGCGGTCGGACCGGGGCACGGCCGGGGTGCGGGGCCGGGGGCGCACCAGCAGGCTGTAGCTGTGGAATACTTCGGCCGAATCGGTTTTGCGAACTGTGAGGCGGTAGGCGCGCGTGGCGCTGTTGCCGGCATCGTCGGAAGCGGTGTACTCCCAAAGCTCGGCCCCCGAAGTGGAACGCGCCGTGAACCGGTTCTCGAACAGGTACTGGCTGCCGGTGGCGTTGTCGTTGGTAGAGCCCGGAATGGCATCAACCAGCGAATCGAGGTAAGTAATGGTGAGGGGCTGGGGGTTGTTGGCCGGGTCGTAGCCCGTGAGGGGCACGGGGTAGAGAATGAGACTGAGCCCGGGCGTGTAGGTGACGCTGATGCGCAGGCGCTTGACGTTGTGGTCGTAGCTCACGGCGTAGGCGCGGGCGGCCAGCGTGTCGGTGGGATTCACGACGCGCGCGCCGGAAATCAGGTTGGTGAGGCCAATGAAATCGAGCCGCAGGGGGGCGTTGGTTTTGGCACAAGCGGCCAGCAGCAGGGGCAACAACAGCAACGGAAGGAGGCGAAAACGCATGGCGCAAAGGTAGCGGGTGCCGCGAGGTGCAACGATGCTGCGGGCTCCTGTTACCTTTAACAGCTGGTTTATCGGTTTTAGTAGTCGGTGGTTAGTAGTTGGCAGCAGAAAAAACCTCATTCTTATTGGCAATTAAGGCTTTTGGCAGCCACTAAGCGTAGGCACGCATTGGGCTGGCGGTGGCTTTCGTTTCTTTTCACTTCGTTTCCTCATTAGTTGCTTCGTATGCGTTTTCGCTTTTTTGTGCTGGCCGCGCTGTTGGCCGCCAACGGCCCGGCTTTGGTACCGGGCTACGCCACCGCTCCGGCTCAGGCCCAGCAAAAGCTGCCATTGACGCTGGAAGACATCTGGGCCAAGCCCACATTCCGGGCGGCTACCGTGCCGGGCTTCAACTGGATGAACGACGGGCGCTACTACTCGGCCCTGGCAAACGGAGCCCTGGTGCAGCACGAGGTAACCACCGGCAAGGCCCTGCAAACGCTGGTGCCGGCTTCGGCCTTGCAAGTGGCCGGGGTCGAAAAGCCGCTCGATGTGGACGGCTACTCCTTCAACGCCAACGAGCAGAAAATCCTGTTCACGACGGCTACCGAGCCGATTTACCGGCACAGCGCCCGGGCCAGCTACTACGTATTCGACCGGGGCACCAAGCTGCTGCTGCCGCTGAGCGCCGGCGGCAAGCAGGGCTACGCCACCTTCTCGCCCGACGGCCGGCGCGTGGCTTTCACCCGCGACAACAACGTGTACGTGACCGACCTGGCCACGATGAAGGAAACCGCCGTGACCACCAACGGCGTAAAAAACAACCTCATCAACGGTTCGGCCGACTGGGTGTACGAGGAGGAATTCGGCTTCGCGCAGGGCTTTTTCTGGTCGCCGGATAGCAAGCAGATTGCCTACTATACCTTCGACGAAAGCCAGGTGCCCGAGTACGACATGCAGGAATGGGGCAGCCTTTACCCTAAGGAATACCGCTTCAAGTACCCGAAGGCCGGCGAGAAAAACTCGGTAGTGAGCGTGAGCAGCTACGACGTGGCCAGCGCCCGCACCACCAAAATGGACGTAGGCCCGGTGGCCGACCAGTACGTTCCCCGCGTGATGTGGACGCAGGTGCCCAACACGCTCAGCATTCAGCGGCTGAACCGCTTGCAGAACAAGCTCGAAATACTGCACGGCGATGCCACGACCGGCACGACTCAAGTGGTGCTGACGGATACAAACCCGGCCTACGTTGAAATCAACGATGATTTGAAGTACCTGACCGGGGGCAAGCAGTTCCTCTTCACCAGCGAGAAGGACGGCTACCAGCACCTCTACCTGCACGACATGAGCGGCCGCGAGGTGCGCCAGCTCACCAAGGGCGACTGGGAAATCAGCGCCATCAACGGCTTCAACCCAAAGACTGGGTTCGTGTACTACACCAGCACCGAGGGTTCGGCGCTGCAACGCCATCTCTACCGCATCAACCTGCAAGGCACCGGCAAAAAGCGCATCAGCGATGCCGAAAACGGCATCGACGTGGTGAACATGAGCCCCGACACCAGGTACTTTCTCAACACCCACGCCTCGGCCGGCGTGCCCGCCGTGGTGAGCCTGCGCGACGGCGGCACCGGCCGCCTGGTGAAAATTCTGGAAGACAACGCCAAGCTGAAGCAAACCCTGGCGCGGTACGACCTGGGCAAGCTGGAGTTTTTCACCTTTAAAACCTCGGAGGGCGTGGACCTGAACGCCTACATGATTAAGCCCAGCAACTTCGACCCCGCCAAAAAATACCCCGTGCTGATGCACGTGTACGGCGGCCCCAGCTTCGGCAGCGGCAGCACCCAAACCGTGCTCGACACCTACGGCGGCAGCAACTACCTCTGGCACCAAATGCTGGCTGAAAAGGGCTACATCGTGGTTTCAGTTGAAAACCGGGGCACGTCGGGCCGGGGCTCGGCCTTCCGCAAGGCCACGTATGCCAACCTGGGCAAACTCGAAACCATCGACCAGGGCGAGGGGGCCAAGTACCTGGGCGCGCTGCCTTTCGTGGATAAGGCGCGCATCGGCATCTGGGGCTGGAGCTACGGCGGCTACATGACCTCGCTGGCCATGACCAAAAACGCCGACCTCTTCAAGATGGGC
>JAYULN010000590.1:0-8576 GCA_043763525.1 Hymenobacter sp. | reverse complement strand
AAGCAGAAAAGCCTCGTTTGCGATGCGCTAGCGGTGTTTTCAACCAATTTATTAATTGCCCGAATTTTAAGATTTCACCCTGATTTGGACCACCGCCGTCAATTTCAAGTGAGATTTTATTCAGTAAAAAAGCCCCGTTGAAATGATTTCAACGGGGCTTTTTTTTAGGCAAGAAACCTATTTCAGCACTTCGGCCAGCTTGGCGGCCAGGGCTTCGCCGCGCAGGTTTTTGGCGATGATTTTCCCTTGCGGGTCAATCAGGAACGATTGGGGGATGGCTTTCACGCCATAGGCGGCCCCGGCCACGCTGTTCCAGCCGGCCAGGTCCGATACGTGGTGCCAGGTGAGGCCGTCGGCGGCAATGGCGCGTTCCCACTTGGCCTTGTCCTGGTCGAGCGACACAGAGTAAATAGTGAAGCCCTTGTCCTTGAACTGGTTGTAGGCCTTCACCACGTTGGGGTTTTCCTGACGGCAGGGGCCGCACCAGCTGGCCCAGAAGTCGATGAGGACGTACTTGCCGCGCAGGCTGCTCAGGGCCAGCTTGGGGCCTTCGGGCGTGGGCAGGTTGATTTCCGGCGCGGGCGTGCCCGTTGCCGTGGCCCGCAGCGGCTCCAGGCGGGCCGTCAGCTCTTTGGTGAAGGGCGAATTGGGGTTGGCCTTGCGCTGCACGACCGCCACTGAATCGGCGAAGGAAAACTCCTCTTCAGGATTGAGGAAAGCCCCCACCGCGAAGCCGCCCACCACAGTAGCAGCATTCTGCCGAATGAGGGTTTTCACTTTGGCGGTGTTGCGGCCCTGAATGACGTAATATTCCTTCTCGATGGTTTTCATCTCCTCGGTTTTGCCGGCCTGGCCGGCCGCATTGAACCGCTGGCTGAGGCCTTCGAGCTGGCCCTTGGTGCCCTGCATCGCCAGCGTGAGCTGACGGAGCACTTCGGCATCCTTGCTGCCCTTCACGGTGTAGGTCGCGGGCAGGTTTTTGGCATCACCGCTGAGCTGGAGGTGGGTTTTATTGTCGAGCAGCAGCAGCACCTGGTTGGCTTCGTCCACCTTCAACTGGTAGATGCCCGCCGTGGCGGAGGCTCCTTTCAGCGTGAACTTACCGTCGGCATCGGTCTTGGCCTGGCCCTTCTCCACAAACTGGTTCGCGGTCAGCTCCGAAAGATGCAGCACGGTACCGGTGGGCGCGTTTTTCAGCTGCCCCGAAACCTCGTAGCCATCGGCGGCGGCGGCATTCTGGCAAGCGTTGGTGAGGCCCAGCACGGTGGCGGCCAGAAGGGTTAGTTTCATGGGGTAATTCATGGGGAAATGATGCTTGGCCGAAGAGCCGGTCGTAAAGAACGTGGGAGCAGGCCGAAATGGTTTGCCTGTCCCGTCAGCTGCTGCCAAAATTACGGCAGGCGCTTGCTCAATTCCTTGCTTAATTCTTTGCCGCGCAGATTTTTGGCTACGATGCGCCCCGTAGGGTCCACTAGCCAGCTGTTGGGAATGGCGGTTACTTTATAGGTTTTGGCGGCTGGGCTCTGCCAGCCCACCAGGTCCGACACATGCGTCCAGGGCAGGCCGTCCTGCTGCACGGCCTGCAGCCATTTGGCGCGGTTGTCGTCGAGCGACACGGCGTAAACCGTGAAGCCTGCGCCCTTGCCCTGAAACTCGTCGTAGGCGGCCCGCACGTTGGGGTTTTCGGCCCGGCAGGGCTTGCACCAGCTGGCCCAGAAATCGAGCAGCACATACTGTCCGCGCAGGCTGCTCAGCTTTACGGTCGTGCCTTCGGCGGTAGTCAGGTTCAGGTCGGGGGCCAGCGCGCCCACGGCCAGGGCTTCCTGGCCAGTCATGCTTTCGCGCAGCAGCGGCAGGTAGGGCGAGCCCGGATGCAGCTTTTCGAGGCGCGGCAGCAGGGTTTCGACATAGGCTTGCTGGCTGGCCTGCATTCGCAGACACTTGTGGGCCAGGTACGGGGCAAGGTAGGAAGCCTGGTTTGCTTCCAGTAATGCTTTAAACTGTGCCAGCTGCTTGTCATCGGCTGGCATTTCCTTAAAGAAGAGCATAAAATAGCGCATCGACTTCTCTGTCAACGCCTGCTCGGGCGAGTTGCTCAAGCTGAGCAAAATGTTTCCCCCGTCCTTTTTAGCCGTGGCGCTCACGCTAGCGCGGTTATCCAGCGCCACCGGATTCATGTAGAGTTGCTGATTGACGCGCAACATGTACACCGACGGCACCGCCACCTGCCCATGCAGCCGAAACCGGCCGCTAGCATCGGCCTGGGCCGAATCGAGCACCTCGTTTTTCCGGGCAGGCAGCAGATTACCCACCGGCAGCAGGTATATTTTCTGGCCCGCCAGCAAAGCGCTTTCGCCTCGAATGGTGTAGCCCGGCGTGGTAGCGGGGGCCGTTTGGGCATGGGCGGCGACGGCCGCAGCCGCCAGCAAGAGCCCGCCAGAAAGAATACGAACAGGAAGCACGAGTGCAGAAGAAAAAGGAGTGGAAAGGCAAATCAGGCTACGCTCATTCCGACGCGGGAGGAATAGCATCCCGCGTAAATGAAGGTTCCTTACCCATCCAAGCCGGCCCGCAGCAGTTGGTTGGCCAGCCTGGGGTCGGCCTTGCCGCCGGTCAGCTTCATCAGCTCGCCCATGAACATGCCGGTGAGTGATTTTTTGCCGGCGCGGTACTCGGCCACCTTGGCCGGATTGGCATCGAGCACCTGCTGCACGAGGCCGGCCAGCTCGCCGGTATCGGCTTGCGTGAGCAGGCCCAGGCTTTCGGCCGCGCCGGTCGCGTTGGCCGACGGATGGTCGAGCAAATGCGGGAAGAGCTGCTTGCTGGCCACCGAGTAGTTCAGCTTGCCCGCGTCAATCAGGTCGATGATGCCGGCCAGCTGGCCGGGGTCGAGCGGGAAATCCTCCATGGGCAGCGCCCGCTCGTTGAGGTAGGACTTCACCGGGCCCATCACCCAGTTGGCCGCCGCTTTGGCGTTGGGCGTGAGGCGGGCCAGCTCGTCGAAAAACAGGGCCACGTCCTTCTGGTCCACCAGCACCGAGGCGTCGTAGTCGCTCAGGCCCAGCTCGCCCACAAAGCGGGCGTAGAGCTGCTGCGGCAGCGCCGGCAGCTCGGCCGCCACGCGGTGCAGCCACTCGTCGGAAATCACGAGCGGGGGCAAATCGGGCTCGGGGAAGTAGCGGTAGTCGTTGAGAGTTTCCTTGCTGCGCTGGCCGCTGGTGGTGCCGGTGGCCGCGTCGAAGCCGCGCGTTTCGCTGTCAACTTCGCCGCCCGCTTCGATAATGGCAATTTGCCGCTCCACCTCGTAGGCAATGGCCCGCTGCACGTTGCGGAAGGAGTTCATGTTCTTCACCTCCACCTTCACGCCAAACTCCTTGGCCCCGTGCAGCATCACCGAGATGTTGGCATCGCAGCGCAGCGAGCCTTCTTCCATGTTGCCATCGCAGATGCCGAGGTACTCCACCAGCTTCTTTATTTCGGTGAGGTATGCGTAGGCCTCCTCGCCGGTGCGGATGTCGGGCTCGCTCACGATTTCGATGAGCGGCACGCCGGCGCGGTTCAAATCGACGAGGGTTTCGGTTTCGCCGGCCAGGTGCATCGATTTGCCCGCGTCCTCCTCCATGTGGATGCGGGTGATGCCAATGTGCTTGGTCGAACCGTCGCTAAGGCGTACCACCAAGTGGCCGTCGTGGCAAATCGGAGTTTTGTCCTGGGTAATCTGGTAGCCCTTGGGCAGGTCGGGGTAGAAGTAGTTTTTGCGGGCAAACAGGTTGTCGCGCCGAATCTGGCAATTGGTGGCCAGGCCCATTTTCATGGCAAATTCCACGGCCGTGCGGTTCACCATGGGCAGGGTGCCGGGGTGGCCCAGGGTGATGACCGACAGGTTGGTGTTGGGCGCTACGCCGTACTCATTCTCATCCGACGAGTACATTTTGCTGTGCGTGAGCAGCTGGGCGTGAACTTCCAGGCCGATAACGGGCTGGTATTTGGCAAGGGTGGCTTCGTCCATATTCAAGTAAAAGCGGGGTACTAGCGGCTTTCTAAGCCTAAAGGTAACGGGTACGAAGAAGCCCCGGCCACTAAACAGCAACCGGGGCTTCGAAAAAGTCGCGACTTCATTCGCTAAACTCAAACCGAAGCTTATTTCGCTGGTCGCTGCAATTGCTGCATGGCCATCATCTGCTCCAGGCTTTTGCTCATGCCTTCGTTCGAGCCGTCGAGGAAAATGACGTTACCCTTGCCCTGCTCGGCGAAATGCTTGATGGCTTCCGTCCACATCGAAAAATAGACCATCGCCGGGTCGAGGTTGTTTTTGGTCATTTCCTCCATGGCGTGGGCCAGGCCCTTGGTTACCTCTTCCCGGAACAACGCCACGCCCTGGCCGCGCAGCTGAGCCGCGATTTTCTCGGCTTCGGCCGCGATTTTAATGGCGTTGCCCTCGGCCTCGGCGGCCTTGGTTTTGGTGATGAGCAGGGCCTGACCTTCGTTTTCGGCGGCGGCTTTGAGGTTGTTGCTGGCCACCACTTTGGCCATCGAGCGCATGATTTCCTCGTCGAAGGCGATGTCGTTCAACTGCAAATCAATCAGGTGATAGCCCCAGCTTTCAAGGGTGGCATCGAGCTGGTCTTTCACGTGCAGTACAATTTCGCCGCGCAGGCTTAGTACGGCGGCCTGCCGCTGCGTGGCTACAAAGGCCCGGATGCTGCCTTCCACGGTCCGTACGAGCGCCTGCATCAGGCTCTGCTCGTCCACGAACTTGAAGGCCACGTTCTTGATGGCTTCCTCGCTCTGGTCGAAGGCCGCGTACACCAGCATCGCCTTGAAGTTGACGTTGGCCTGGTCGACGGTAATGGCCTGAAAATTAAGCTCCAGTGAACGGTTCTGAATGGAAATTCGCTTGTACACCGTCTCAATGAACGGCAGCTTAAAATTCAGCCCCGGCGACATAATACGTCGGTACTTACCAAACACCGTAACCACGGCCACCGTGCCCTGCGGCACGATTACGTAGCAGAGAAAGAGCGTCAGCACAATAAGGCCGAGCAGCGCGAGGGCAAAGGCGGACATGGGGAATTGCAGATGAAAAGGTGAGTAGGAACCGGTGCAGCGCCGGCGGGGGGCCGAAATTCGCTTCAAATTACGGCATACTTTGGCTCCGCACCGCTAATCGTTCATTACCGGCACGTACGTATCCATAAACACCAACGTGGTCCGGTTGTAGGCCTCGTGAAATTTCTGGTTCTGGGTGTTGTGGGCATTGATGTGCGCGTTGATGGTTTGCGCGTCCACCTTGCTGAGGTGGTCCTTCTGTTTCAGCAGCTCGACCACTTGTACGAACTGGTTGGCGCACATCACCACGTAGAGGTTGGCAAAATCGCGGGCCGCGTTGCGGTAGGCCACATCCTTACCCCGAAACGCCGGGACGGCCGACAGCTCGCCGGCCGACTTTTCGGCCTCTGCCGCCAGCGTTACGTGGGCCGCGTCGAAGGCCGCCGCATCCTGGGCATTGAGGGCATCAGTAAGTTTGGCGCTGGCCTTCTGCACCCGAAAAAACGGCAGGAACACCTGATGCTGAGTGGTTCACGGCTGATACCTGGCGCGTGTGTTCGGCCAGCCGGGCCGATTCCTTGCTGGTTTCGATGCTCATGCCGTACTGCCTGGCGAAGCGCTTCTGCACGGCGTTCACACTGTCGTCCACCACGGCCAGCTTCTGCTCGGCTACTTCCTGGGCGTCGAAATAGCGCTGCATGGCCTCGAAGCTCTGGGTGCGGGTGGCGGCCAAGGCATTCACCTGCTTATAGTCGGCCGAGTACACCTCCAGCATAGTTTTGAACGCGGCCAGGGCGGCAGCGCGCAGCTCGGTATTTCCCTTGTAGGCGGGCATGTGCTGGAGCTTGGCCACGGCCACCTTGCTCTGCTCCACCACCTGAAATAAGACTGTGGGATGATTAAAGGTGAAACATTTAATTTGGGGGGATGAGACTTGCTCCCGAATAAGAAATCGGTAATTTTCCGAGTCGTATTTGGCGCTAGAAACTTTAGCTTCTCAAGGAACCAATTGATACTGGCTTCGTCAGGTAGAAGAGCCCTGCTGATTGTCAAAATCAGCAAGAATTTTCAGCCGTTTCTTATTCGAGAACAAGTCTATGGTCTTTACGCAACACTTCTGCGCCGCTTGCGGCAGTGAACATATTCGGCGCAATGGCAGCGCTGGTGGCCATGTCAAGTAGTAGTGCAAAGGGGTGTCGTCACCAAGCCCGCTTCACGCCCGCCGCCGTGGCCAAAGCGGTGCAGTGTAGTACTCCCCAAAGACTGGACAGTGAAAGCGGGCTAGCTTAGCCCGATCATGAGTCCAAAACGCACCCGCCGTCCCTACACGGCCGAGTTCAAAGCCGAGGTGGCGCTGGCCGCGCTCACCGAGCGCCAGCCGCTGGCCGAGTTGGCCGCCCACTACAACTGTCCACCACCCAAATCACGCGCTGGAAGCTGCAGCTGCGCGAGCAAGCCGCCCAGGTCTTTGCCGACACGCCCGCCCCTGGCGCGGTGGGGCCCAACGTGGAACCGCTGTACGCGGCCATTGGCCGGCTGCAAGGGGAAAACGCGCTGCTAAAAAAAACGCTGGGGCCATGTCGGTAGCCCGGCAACGGGCCCTGGTCGCCCAGCCCGACCCGGCCAGTTCGGTGCAGGCCCGCTGCCAGGCCCTGGGCCTTTCGCGCAGCAGTTTCTACTACCAACCCTGCGGAGAAAGTGCGTATAATCTCGAACTCATGCGCCTGCTCGATGAGGAGTTCACCGACCACAACTTTAAGGGCGTGCTCGGCCTGCGCGACCACTTGCGCCTGGCCTGCCACGCCGTCAACGAAAAGCGCGTGCGTCGGCTCGTGCGCCTGATGGGCCACGAGCCGGTCTACCCCAAACCGCGTCTGAGCGTGCCGGGGCAAGGGGTCACCCCCTATCCGTACCTGTTGCGCGACCGGCCGGCCACGGCCCCGAACGAGGTGTGGAGTACCGACATCACCTACGTGCCGATGGCCAAGGGCTTCTTGTACCTGGCCGCCGTGCTCGACTGGCACTCGCGCTACGTGCTGGGCTGGCAGCTCTCCAACACGCTCGACGTGAGCTTTTGCCTGCAAGCGCTGGCCGACGCGCTGCGTCAGGCCCCGACCCCGCACATTTTCAATTCCGACCAGGGCAGCCAGTTTACCGGTCTGGCCTACGAGCAAGCCCTGTTGGCCGCCGGCTGCCGTATCAGCCGCGACGGGCGAGGCCGCGCCACCGATAACGCCTTCATCGAGCGCCTCTGGCGCACCGTCAAATGGGAGCACATCTACCTCAACCCCGCCGAGGACGGCCACCACCTGCACCTGCAATTACAAGCGTACTTTGCCTACTACAACCACCGCCGCCCCCACCAAAGCCTGCGCGGCCAGACACCCGCCCAAGTCTTTACCCAAACCCCTTCATTCAACCATCACCATATTACTTAACAAGACCCGCTAAACTGTCCAGTTTTTGGGGAGTAGTACACAACCATCACCATATTACTTAACAAGACCCACTAAACTGTCCAGTTTTTGGGTAGTAGTACAGCCGTCATGCGTAAGCTACTGTTACTCTGCTACTCGCTCTGGAAGAACGACTGCGCCTATGAACCGCACTACCATCCGGCCCATTGCCTGGAAAAAGAAGTAGCCCCGACCAGTTGAAGGACCGAGGCTACGCAGGATGAACCCATAGGCTCTCCTTGAAGGGGCATAAAGGTGAAACAACTTGCTCACTTCCTTGCTTTTTAACACAGTATCTCCTGTCTCACCCGACCACCCCAAGTCGTCATTTTATGACACAGAAATATACTTAATGCTATTGGTACTATTACTAATTAGTACAGTGTATTTCATTAGTGGTGTGTTGGCTACATATACCTCCCTATCATATTGTAAACTGTCATTGTCTTGCACAAATTCTGCTAATTCACCGTTAGTAAATATATTGCCAGACACTGGAGGAAGTAGGACGCGCCCTTTATACTCAAACGAACCAATAAAAGAATGTGTTGGAAATGTTTCGCGCTTTTCCGTTTCAAGTATAATTTGTAGCTCACTTACCACATCGGCTTTAGCCCAGAAACGAATGCCGAGCTGGTCGTAGATGTACAACGTATTAACAAGTACGTTATCATACTGCATTGGTAGAATTCGGTCGGCTTTGCCTAGCGCAAGTACAAGATTATCAACAGTGCTACCGCGAGGCACAAGCGCTACAGGCCCAACAGAAACGGAATCATCCGTGAGCCGGATATCGAGAGGGTAAGAGGTCATTTTCTGAATTTATCGTTGAAGTTAGTTCCAAAAGATTTTTTCACCACAATGGAATTAGTCAGGAATGATGCTGGTACTGACGGTAGGATGACTGCATCAAACGCGTAGTTAAGTGCCGAGCCATTAGCTTTTAGCGGATAACCGTTAGCTTTTTTATTTGCTAAGTAACTGGCCATAATTAAACTGCCTATCTTTGAGCATGCGTAAACGCTTTGTCACCTTGGATTCGCAGGAACGGGCCACCTTGCAGGCGGGTCG
>JAYULN010000589.1:0-3433 GCA_043763525.1 Hymenobacter sp. | reverse complement strand
GTTTCGCTGGGGTTGATGGCGGCTTTTACCTGCTCAATCTCGCGCATCATCTGCTCATCCACGGCCAGGCGGCCGGCGGTGTCGATGATGACGACCTTTTTGTTGTTCTTCTTCGCGTACTCGATGGCGTTGCGCGAGATTTCGACGGGGTTTTTGTTCTCAACTTCCGAGTACACCTCCACGCCGATTTGCTCGCCCAGCACCTTCAGCTGGTCGATGGCGGCGGGGCGGTACACGTCACAGGCCACCAGCAGCACCGTGCGGTTCTGCTTCTTGATAAAGCTGGCCAGCTTGCCCGCAAACGTGGTTTTGCCCGAGCCCTGCAGGCCCGAAAGCAGCACCACGGCCGGGTCGCCCTTGATGGTGATGTCCTGCTTTTCGCCGCCCATGAGCTCGGTGAGCTCATCGTACACGATTTTGACCATGAGCTGGCCCGGCGACACGGCCGTGAGCACATCGCGGCCCATGGCAGCATCCTTGATGCGGTCGGTTACGTCCTTGGCAACCTTGTAGTTAACGTCGGCATCGACCAGCGCCCGGCGGATTTCCTTGATGGTCGCCGCGACGTTGATTTCGGAAATACTGCCCTGACCTTTGAGGGTTTTAATGGCCCGGTCGAGCTTGGTGGAGAGGTTGTCAAACATGAATCGCTGATTTTCGCTGATTAGGTTGATTACACTGATTAGGTGCGGCGTATACTAGCCGCAATCAGGCTGGGACTGAGGCCCAAAAGTAGCCATAAATGGCCGAAAACCGGCGGCGGGTGTACCTTCGCGGCCCGCTTTCTGTTCCCGGTTTCTGTGTCTGGTCCCCGCCCGTTGCGCCTGCTCGTTATCACCTACTATTGGCCGCCCTCGGGGGGCGCGGGGGTGCAGCGCTGCCTAAAATTTGTGAAGCACCTGGGCCATTTTGGGGTGGAAGCCACGGTGATAACCGTGGACCCCGACCAGGCTACCTACCCCGTGCAGGATGCCAGCCTACTGGCCGAGGTGCCGGCCAACGTGCGCGTCATCCGCACCGGCACCACCGAGCCGTTTGAGAGCTATAAGAAGCTGACGGGCCGCGCCGTGCCCTACGGCGGCTTCGCCAACGAGGGCAAGCCGGGGCTGCTGCAAAAGGCGTTGCGCTTCGTGCGCGGCAACCTGTTTATTCCGGACCCGCGCCGGGGCTGGAACCGCCACGCCCTGGCCGCCGTGGAAAAATTGTTGGCCGCCGGCGAGCAGTTCGATGCCGTGCTCACGTCGTCGCCGCCCCACTCTACCCAGCTCATCGGCCTGGAGCTGAAACGCCGCCACGGCCTGCGCTGGCTGGCCGACCTGCGCGACCCCTGGACGGACATTTACTATTACAAAGACCTGCACCACACGGCCCTGGCCGCCTGGCTCGATGCGCGTTACGAGCGCCAGGTGCTCACCCAGGCCGATGCCGTGCTGGTGACTTCGCCCGAAACCAAGCGGCTGTTTCTGGCCAAGCTGCCGGCGCTGCCCGCCACCAAGTTTCAGGTGCTGCCCAACGGCTACGACGAGTCCGATTTTCGCCTGCCTTCGGCCGCGCCCACCGACTGCCTGCGCATCACCCACACCGGCACCATCACCGAGCTCTACCGCATCGAGCGGCTGCTGGCCGCCGTGGCTGCTACTGCCGCCGCCCACCCCGATGTGCCCCTGCGCCTGCGCTTCGTGGGCCAGGTTTCGGCCGAGCTGCGGGGCCAGATTGCGTGGGCCGGGCTGCTGTCCATCACCGAATTCCTCGACTTCGTGCCGCACGATAAGTCGGTGGAATACTTGTTGAATTCCTCGGCCCTGCTAATGGCCATTCCCGACGTGCCGCGCAATTTCGGCATTCTTCCGGGCAAAGTATTTGAATACCTGGCGGCTAACAAGCCCATTCTGTGCATAGGCCCGGCCGGCTCCGATGCCGACAACCTGCTCCAGGAGTGCGGCGCGGGCCAGGCCCTGCCCTATCAGGACGCGGCGCTGATGCGCGAGACGCTGGAAGCCCTAGTGGCCCAGTGGCGCATCAACCCCAATCTGGATTTGCCGGCGGTGAGCCACACGCGGTATTCGCGCCTGGCGCTGGCGGGGCAGCTGGCGGCGCTGGTACGGGCCTAGCTACAAGCAAAATATCACCGGGGGATGAGGTCGGCTGCGAGCTGCTCACTGAACGTGGCACTGGCCGCGCGCTGCAAGTGGTTGCCATCGGTGGTGGCATAGGGCTGGGCGCTGTAATCGAGGTAGGTCAGCGCCTTGTCCGTGGCCATTCGGCGCATCAGCTTCTCGAAACCGGGCTGGTATTGCTGCTCCAGCTGCAACAGCGACGGGCCAACGGGCAGCCGTACCAGCACCACGCGGCCGTGCTGCTTCAGAAACTCGATGGTTTGACGCAATGCAGCTAAACGGCCCGCCGAGAAGTGCTGGCTGGCGGCCAGCAAACGGTAATCGTGCAGCTTGCGGGCGGTGCGGGCGCGCACCTGGGCGCTGTCGGTGCCGATGCGGACTTCGAGCCAGCCATCGGGGTGCAGGCGCTCGGTGGCGGTGGCGTAATCGAGCAGCAGGCGGTAGAAAGGCTTGGTCTGGTAGCGGGCCAGGTAGGGCAGATTGGGATTCTGGCTGACCTGGTGCAGCTGGCCGATGAAGGAATTATCCTCCGGAAACTGGCCTTCCGGCCCGGTAAGCGACAGCGACCACGGGTCGACGGCCACGATAAACAGGCCGTTACTCACCTCCGGCCGCAGCTTGCGCCGAATGCTGCGCAGGTAGGCCGGGCCGTAAGGCGAGTGCGTGAGCGTGAAGGCATAGTTCAGCAGCGGCCCCTCGAACTGCCCGCCCAGCCGCGCCGCCAGTACCGCCGGCTGAATGCCCTGCGCCGCCCGCGAGGTGCCCAAAATGAGCGAGCCCGCCTGAGGGCTGGTGAAGCGGCCGTAAAATGCATCGACCTGGCCTTTGAGCACGACCGGGCCCAGCGCCAGCGCCCCGAGCAGCACTGCACTGGCCAGCAGCAGCAGGCGCGTCGGCAACCGAAATAGCGGAGCAAAATCGGTGCTTCTCAAAATTGAAAGTAGATGAAGGAAGTGCTGTTGAAAATCCCCAAGTAGAAAATGAGCAGCGCCAACCCCACATAGCCACCCCAGCGCAGGGCAAACGGCTGTGCCATTATCCAAGCCTGTAAGCTGCGGTTGCGGCCGAAATATTCGACCAGCAGCATCAGGAAAACGGCAAAGGCTGCCATCGCCAATTCGGGGCGGTAGTGCTGCGAAAAATCCAGCAGCAACGTCGTGAGCCGGCTGCCGCGCAGGTTCTGCCAGCCGGTCAGCAGGTGGCGACTTATGAAAATGGCATCGCCCAGCGTATTGGCCCGGAAAAATACCCAGGCATACGCCACCAGCACAAACGTGATGAACACGCCCAAGCCGTGCCGCAGCTGCGGCCAGGCG
>JAYULN010000588.1:0-3437 GCA_043763525.1 Hymenobacter sp. | reverse complement strand
AATTCACTATATTTTTGTAAACCAAAATGACTATTAAAATCATCATTTTTTATACCGAATTTAGTTATTGATTTTTGTACTTCTTCTGTCGCACATATAGCTAATGTTAAGATTCCTTTTCTTCTTGCATCATAAAATATTTCTGTTAATGCTATAAGACCTATTATAATTATCAATGGACAAAAAATGAGTGATACACCTCAAATTTCGGCTTTTTTTGGAAGTCCTTTTATTTTGCCCGACTTTCTAAACAGCTTCATCATCCGAAACGGTCCCTCTAGACCTTACAGATTTCGTGTGTTTTATAACATCCTGCTTGAATTTCGGCACAAACTCCTGCCAGGTTAGGTTCTTCCTAGCCTTCAGCGCGGCAATGTTTATCGGCGCTACGGCACCCAGGGTAACGCTCGTAGCTTTCCATTCGACGTATCCATCGGTTGACTTGGCCGCCAAAATCAGTCCCGGCAGCCCACCCAGCTTCCAGGGGCCGTCGGCTCCCGGCAGCTTCGTGGTATAGTAGGCGGTGTAGGGCCGTCCCCTGAACACTGTGGTAGCGCTCAGAGGGGTAGCCTAAAATCGTTTGGGTATCGCCGTCGGGGTGCCACTTCATCGTATGAAGCGAATCCTTTACGCTGAATCTCATACTCAGAAAACTCTGCGTTTCGTATAGGAAACCGTTTTTCTTATCGTTTACATTCCCCTCAAACTTGGGCTCCAGCGGCCAACTGAATTTGGAAAGCGAGTCGCTGGCAATCAGGAGGCCTTTCTGGATTTAGTTGCGGCCAAGGATGGTGATGTCATAGGCCACAGTCAAGTTCTGGCAGAAAGCGGCCAGCGGCAAACCAGCCAGGGCACAAGTCAGGAACACTTTCATGGCGTAAGTCTACTGAATGAGTGAACAAAGGGAGGGTTGTTCTATCTCCCTCCCCTTATTTGAGAGATGCCATCAGTTACTAACCCACAGATAAGACATCGCAATCTGGTAGGCAAGTTGGCAAGCTTGTGCCGTCGAACACTTACCACACGAGCCGGTTGCCGTCACGGTAGTGCCTCCAGAGGAAACCGTTACGCTACAGCTTGCCTTTGGAGAGAATCGTAGCGCCTTCACGGTCTTGGTGCCAGCCAGCGTTACTTGACGACTGGTAACTGAGTGGGTTTCGCCGGTTTTGGCGAAGGCAGTGGTCGCGGAGGCGACGGCCACCAACAGCATTAGAACCTTTTTCATGGGTAAGTAGTCGGACATAAGTATTCGGTAGTAATACCCAATGTTAAATCTTGATTGACAGCACTTTGATGTCTGACTACTGACTACTTAATACTGGCTACCTACTTAAAAGGATAATAAAGTCAGCATTGGTTAGAGAACTTCGGCTGATGGGGTGGAGCCTACTTTGTGGCTTTACGGCAGTGTTCGGCGATGATTCTGCCCGCACCGGCAACGAAGCTACCCATCCTTCCCGCTTCAAGCCAGGCCCGGCAAAGGCAACGGCATTTCTGCTGCTGTCTTCCTGAAGTAGTAGGCATTGATAACCTTGGCAATGCGCTTCGATAATACGCGATTTTTTTCGAATCCATGAGCAGCGGCGCGTAAAATTCGGGGGGGGGGTAAAATACTGATTTACAGGCCATAAATTTTTTAATTAGGGACTGTGTCAGGCGGGTGTCGTCGTTGTTGCCTGCTCATTATTCAGTAAGCACGGCTCGCCACACCCACCACATGAGCGGTAGTTGCAGCGGCAGGCGGCCCCAGGCCAGCCAGCCGGGAATGTGCAGCTGCTCATGAATCAGGGCCATGTACACGTTGGCCGGAAACACGGCTACCAGCAGTGCCAGCAGGACCCCGCCGGCCAGCCGCCTGGTCCGGGCCGGCAGCAGGCCCAGGCCGCCCAGCATCTCAAAGATGCCACTCGCGTATACCAGGGCCAGCGGGGCCGGCAGCTGGGGCGGCATAATGGTCAGGTAGGTGGCCGAATGAACGAAGTGCCAGCTGCCGGCCAGCACGAAAAGCAAAGCCAGCGCGTAGCGGCTGAGGAGGCGAAGAGTCATATCCGGGCAAAAGTCGGGTAAAAACTCTGGGCCGCTCAAGGCGGTTATTCGAAGAGAAAGGCCAGAATCTTTTGTCGACTAATCGGTGTTAGCTGCGGTGGCTGGTCCCGTTCTCCTTGCCCGTCGTGCGTGCGGCGCGTACTTTTGCGGCACCAAACCAATTATTCCCATCCCACCCATGCAAACCGCCACATCCTCCAATATTTACCAGCTCAGCGAAGAACAGCTGGCCGTGCGCGATGCCGCCCGCGACTTTGCCCAGAGCGAGCTGTGGGCCGGCGTAATTGAGCGCGACGAGCACCAGAAATTCCCCACCGAGCAAATCAAGAAGCTGGGCGAGCTCGGCTTCATGGGCATGATGGTGAGCCCCGAATACGGCGGCAGTGGCCTCGACACCGTGAGCTACGTACTGGCCATGGAGGAAATCAGCAAAGTGGACGCTTCGTGCTCGGTGATTATGAGCGTGAACAACTCGCTGGTGTGCTGGGGCCTGGAGCAGTACGGCACCGAAGAGCAGAAGCAGAAATACCTGCCCGGCCTGTGCTCGGGCGAAATCATCGGCGCTTTCGCCTTGAGCGAGCCCGAAGCCGGCTCCGATGCCACCAGCCAGCGCACCACCGCCGAGGACATGGGCGACCATTACCTCCTCAACGGCACCAAAAACTGGATTACCAACGGCACCACCGCCTCGGTGTACCTCGTAATCGCCCAAACCAACCCCGAGCTGAAGTCGCGCGGCATCAACGTGTTGATTGTCGACAAGGACATGCCCGGCTTCCTCCAGGGCCCCAAGGAGAATAAGCTGGGCATCCGCGGCTCCGACACCTGCTCGCTGATGTTCACCGATGTGAAGGTGCCCAAGGAGAACCGCATCGGGGCCGATGGCTTCGGTTTCAAGTTCGCGATGCAGGTGCTGGCTGGCGGCCGCATCGGCATTGCGGCGCAAGCACTGGGCATTGCTTCGGGCTCGCTCGAACTGAGTTTGAAATATGCCAAGGAGCGCAAAGCTTTTGGGGTGCCAATTGCTCAGCATCAGGCTATTCAGTTCAAATTGGCTGATATGGCGACCAACGTCGATGCTGCCCGCCTGCTGTGCCTGCAAGCCGCCGCCGATAAGGACAACCACGCCGATTACGCTAAGTCGGGCGCGATGGCTAAGTTGTTCGCTTCCAAGGTGGCCATGGACAGCGCGGTTGAGGCTGTTCAGATTCACGGAGGCTACGGTTTCGTGAAAGAATACCATGTCGAACGCTTCATGCGCGATGCCAAGATCACCCAGATTTACGAAGGCACTTCGGAAATTCAAAAAATTGTGATTTCGCGGGAAATCCTCAAGTAAGCGGGGAATTGCCTAAAATTCAGATTCATTGCACAAAACCCAGCCATTATTT
>JAYULN010000587.1:0-3437 GCA_043763525.1 Hymenobacter sp. | reverse complement strand
TGTTACGCACCACCTTGACTGATTGCTTGGAAAAGGCCTTTGCTGAAGCAGCTGAAGTCTCTTTCTGAAGCGTAGGCGCAATCAGTGCGTAACATCAGCTAATTACTTGCGCGGTAGAGATGCCTTCGACTACGCGGACGCAAGATGAAGCATGACGTGCTTTTATTATCGTTCTGCTTAATTGTTCAAACCGCCCAATCGCAGCGGTGGGTTGCGCTCCAACTCGCGCGTCGTGCTTTCGGGCAAGTCGGCCAGCACCTGCGGGTTCACTACCGGCAGCTCGTAGTGGTTTTGGGCGATTACTGAGGCGCGGTTGATGTGCGCCGGGCCTTCCAGCGTCCAGTCAGAGGTTTCCTTTTTGTCGAAGCGGCAGGTGTTGCAAATCCACTCTTTCACTTCGCCGTATTCGTCCTTGCGGCCCGTTACGCGCAGCACGTCCTTGCCTTTGTACCAAAGTGTTACGTGGCCGTTGCACTTGTCGGTTTCGCACTGACGGTGGGCATTCACGGGCTTGGTGAACCACACGCGCTGCTTGAAGCGGAAGGTTTTATCGGTGAGCGCGCCCACCGGGCACACGTCGATGACGTTGCCGCTGAAGTCGTTGTCGATGATGTTCTCAATGTAAGTGCCAATCTCAGAGGCATCGCCGCGGCCCAGCACGCCGTGCATGCGCTCGGGCGTGAGCTGGTCGGCCACGTACACGCAGCGGTAGCACAGGATGCAGCGTGTCATGTGCAGCTGAATGAGCGGGCCGATGTCGATTTTCTCGAAGGTGCGGCGCTCTTCCTCGTAGCGGGTCGTGCTCAGGCCGTGCTCGAAGGCGAAGTCCTGCAGGCTGCACTCGCCGGCCTGGTCGCACACCGGGCAGTCGAGCGGGTGGTTGATGAGCAGCATTTCCACAATGCCTTTGCGCACGTCCATCACCTGCTGTGAGGTCGTATTTTCGACCACCATGCCGTCCTGCACCGCCGTGATGCACGAGGCCACGAGCTTGGGCATGGGGCGTGGGTCTTTGGCCGAGCCGGCCGCTACACGCACTAAGCAAGCGCGGCATTTGCCGCCCGAGCCCTTCAGCGGAGTGTAGTAGCACATGGCGGGCGGCACGATGCCGCCGCCAATCTGGCGGGCCGCGTTCAGGATGGTGGTCCCGTCCGGAACTTCCACCTCAATGCCGTCGAAGGTTATTTTAGCCATTGGTCGTTCAATAACATAGCGGGGTTCATCGTTCGGGTAGCTGGCCCGCAGAGGGCGCAGAAGAGACGCTGAGGTTCGCTGAGGTCGTTCTTTTAAAAAATTAAGCCAGTACCGCCGCACCGCGATACACCGCGCCGGGGGCCGTAGCCTCTTTCGGGTGCTTCACATGCCACTCAAATTCGTCGCGGAAGTGCCGCACGGCGGCAGCCACCGGCCACGCGGCCGCTTCGCCCAGCGGGCAAATCGTGTTGCCTTCAATCTGCTTGGCCACGCTCACGACTAGGTCGATGTCGTGCATTGAGCCGTGGCCGTGCTCCAGGCGGTGCAGCACTTTTTCCAGCCAGCCGGTGCCTTCGCGGCAGGGCGAGCACTGCCCGCAGCTTTCGTGGTGGTAGAAACGGCTGTAGTTCCAGGTGTTTTTCACGATGCACGTCGTTTCGTCCATCGCAATGAAGCCGCCCGAGCCGAGCATGGTGCCCGTGATAAAGCCGCCGTCACTCAGCGACTCGTAGGTCATCAGGCGGGGTTCGCCGGCGGCGGTTTTCAGGATGAGTTCCTTGGGCAGAATCGGCACCGACGAGCCGCCCGCCACCACGGCTTTCAGCTCACGGCCTTTCCAGATGCCGCCGCAGTACTCATCAGAGTAGATGAATTCCTCCACCGGCAGGCCCAACTCGATTTCATAGATGCCGGGCTTGTTGAGGTGGCCGCAGGCCGAAATGAGCTTGGTGCCGGTGCTTTTGCCGATGCCGATTTTGGCGTACTCGTCGCCGCCCTCGTTCACGATAATCGGCACGGCCGCGATGGTTTCCACGTTGTTCACCACCGTGGGGCGGGCATAAAGCCCCTGCACAGCGGGGAATGGCGGCTTGTTACGCGGGTTGCCCCGCTTGCCTTCCAGCGATTCCAGCAAGGCCGTTTCTTCGCCGCAGATGTAGGCACCCGCGCCGGGATGCACGTGCAAATCGAGCGAGTAGCCCGAGCCGAGGATGTTCTCGCCCAGGAAACCGGCCGCGTAAGCTTCGGCAATGGCCTTCTCCAGAATGCGCAGCACGTACAACAGCTCGCCGCGAATGTAGATGTAGCTGGTGCGTGCGCCCAAGGCGTAGCTGCCCGTAATCATGCCCTCAATGAGCAGGTGGGGCAGTTTCGACATCAGCTGCCGGTCCTTGAAGGTGCCGGGCTCCGACTCATCGGCATTGCACACGAGGTAGCGCGGCACGCCCTCGGGCTTGGCTAGGAAGCCCCACTTCATGCCGGCGGGGAAGCCCGCGCCGCCGCGCCCGCGCAGGCCCGACTTCTTCACTTCCTCCGTTACCTCGTCGGGGGTCATGGTTTTGAGCGCCTTCTCCACGGAGCGGTAGCCGCCGTGCTTGCGGTACACCTCGAAAGTATTGATGCCTTCGACGTTGATGTGTTCGGTTAATAGCTTGCGTCCCATCTACTTATTGTCTAAACGTGCGAGTCGATTTTCAATGCCATCAAGGCGCTGCCGGGTAGCACCTGCTTCTTCACGGAAAGCATCGATAATCATGGTAGTATTGGCGCGGTCAGCTTCCATTAGCAACTCGAAACGTTTGTTCGTTTCCTTTTGCTGGCTCAGCATGATTTCAGCCATCCGATTAATCGAAGCATTCATGTCATGCATCTCTATTAGAATTTCTGACACGACGAGCGGCAAATCCTGGTTCTGGTCAGCCATGATTTTAATTGTTCTGAACCGAGTTAGGCAGCTCGTTTTCTTCCCACGTGAGAATGGGGCGATGCACGAGGCTTTTCAGTTCGTTGAGCATGGCATTCACCGCTTCGGGGGTGTCGAGTTGCTCGTAATACTTCTCGCGCACCTGCACCACGGGGGCGAAGCCGCAGGCAGCCAGGCACTCTACTTCTTTCAGCGTGAAATTACCGTCGGGCGAAGTGCCGCCCACTTTAGCCCCGGTGATGCGCTCCAGATTGGCCGTCAGTTCATCGGAGCCGCGTAGCATGCAAGGGCCGGTGCGGCAGATTTCCAGCACATGCTTGCCCACCGGCTTGAGGTTGTACATCGTGTAGAACGACGATACCTCGTACACTTCAATGGGCCTGATGTTCAGGGTTTCGGCTACCAAGTCCTGCACTTCGGGGCTCACCCAGCCGCCGAACTCGGCCTGCGCGATGTGCAGAATCGGCAGCAGGGCCGATTTGCTGCGGTCGGCCGGATAGTGCGACAGCAGGCGCTTGATTTCCGCCTGAGCGGCGGCAGA
>JAYULN010000586.1:0-3440 GCA_043763525.1 Hymenobacter sp. | reverse complement strand
TCATTCATCGTTAACTACCTGCACGAGAGCCGCAAAGCAGCCGGCTTTACTGGCGCGGCGGCCTACCAAACGGTATTTTACACCATGGCCGGGGTACTGGTCATCGGTTTCCTGGCCAACCTGCTGGTGACGGCCGTGAACGAGCGCTACAACGAAAAGGGGCCCGTCACGATTCAGCCCGGTGCGCACTAATTCTCATTCTCTCAGCTTTTTAATCCGACTACGATATGAATCCGCAACCCAACCCCGCCACTCCTGCCACCGCCGATACGGGCGCGGGCGGCTCGGCGGCCCTGGCCTGGCTGTACGTGGGCATTCCCCTGGCTTGGGGCGTGATGCAGACCTTCATCAAAGCCCTGGCGCTGTTTAAGTAGCTGCTGGTACGCCGTGCCTTGGTTCAAGCGCCCGCTGGGGGGGTAGCGCGAACGGTGTCGTTCGCGTCCCCGGGCCGTTCGGGCGGCTTTACTGGCGCGAGAACGCGAACTACAAAGCTCGCGCTACACCCTACCGCGTAACGGCAGTAAGTAAGGTTTTTGGTTTTTAGGAGAAAGCAGCCGGCCCGGGGTCGGCTGCTTTTTTTGCGACTTATTGGCCGTTCCATATTCACCCGCCGGGAAGATTTTCCTCGTAAGGGGTTAATAGCCGGGCCATCTTTTCCGGCACCGTTTCAGCCCAAACCCCCTGCCATGCCTGTTCCCGAATACCCCAGCGGCACCGTGCGCGCCCTGCTGGCTACCGAACACGTTTCGGCCGCCACCCGCGCCGCTTTGCAAAGCCGCCTCAATGCGCCCACCGCCTACGCGCCGCAGTTTCTGGCTCCCGAAACCTACGCCCTGCTCGAAGCCGTGGCGGCCCGCCTCCTGCCCCAGCCCGACCGGCCAACGCAGCCCATTGCCCTGGCCCCCGCCCTCGACCAGCGGCTGGCCGAGGGGCGTGCCGATGGCTGGCGCTACGATGCCCTGCCCCCCGACCGCGAAACCTACCGCCTGGGCTTGGGCGGCATTCAGGAAATCGCCCACGCGCGGTTTCAGGCCGATTTTTTGACCTTGAAAACCGAACAGCAGGATGCCGCGCTGCAAGCACTGGCCACCGGTACCCCACCCGGCGCAACCTGGGAAACCCTCGATGCCGGCCGCTTCTTCGAGGAGCTGTTGGCCGAGCTCACGGCCACGTACTACGCTCATCCGCTGGCCCAGGAAGAAATCGGCTACGTGGGCATGGCCGATTTGCCGAGCTGGACGAAAATTGGCCTTAATGAACGCGAAGAACGAGAGCCCGAACCGTCATCCTGAGCATAGCGAAGGACCTTGCCGCAGTCGCACAATTGGCAGTAAATCCATTTGATTACTGCAAGCCGTTCAGCGGGAATAAGGTCCTTCGCAAGCTCAGGATGACAGTAATATGCATTCACTCAGTTACTCTATCACTCAGTCACTCACATGCCCGACGAAGAAGTTCTCGAAGAAGGCGTTTTGAACCCCGTCGAGCCCGAAGTGCAGGACCCGCTGCTGCGCGCCCTGCTGGCCGATGAGCCCGCGCCCGCGCCCGCCGACACCACCCAGGAGCAAGCGCAATCCATTCCGGCCGAGGCCGATGAGGTGGACTGCGTGGTGATTGGCCTGGGGGCGGGCGGCGCGCCGCTGCTGGCCCGCCTGGCCATGGCCGGCCTGAAAGTGGTGGCCCTGGAAGCCGGCCCCTGGCACGATGCAAAAAACGACTTCGCCACCGACGAGCAAGCGCAGGATTTTCTGTTCTGGAACGACGAGCGGCTGAGCGCCGGGCACGACCCGCTGGCCATGGGCCGCAACAACTCCGGTACCGGCGTGGGCGGCTCCACGCTGCACTACACGGCCTACACGCCCCGCCCCCTGCCGGCTGATTTGCACATCAAGCGCGACTTTGGGCAGGGGGAGGATTGGCCGATTGGCTACGAGGAGTTGGAGCCGTACTACGAAGAGCTGGAGCGGTTTTTGGGTATTTCCGGTCCCACGCCCTACCCCTGGGGGCCGGCCCGGCGCACCGGTTACCCGCTGGCCCCGCTGCCCCTGAACGGCGCCGCCCAGTTGATGATGCGCGGGGCCGCGAAGCTCGGCATTGCCACCTCGCCGGCGGCCAATGCGGCCCTCTCGGCCCGCTATTACCAGGAAGGCGTGGGCTGGCGCGAGGCCTGCACCAACCGGGGCTTTTGCCAGGCCGGCTGCTCCAACGGGGCCAAGGCCAGCATGGACGTGACGTTCATCCCGCTGGCCGTGCAGCACGGGGCCGATATCCGGCCCAACAGCTTCGTGACGGAGATTGAGCGCGACGCGCGGGGCTACGTAACCGGCGTGGTGTACACCCAGAACGGCGAGCAGAAGCGCCAGCGCTGCCGCCACCTGTTTCTCTGCGGCGGCTCGGTGGAAACCCCGCGCCTGCTGCTGCTGAATGAGTTGGCGCTCACCAGCGGGCAGGTGGGCCGCAACCTCATGGCGCACCCCGGTGTGCAGGTGTGGGGCACGTTTGCGGAGGAAGTGCGGCCCTACAAGGGCATTCCGGGCGGGCTGATTTCGCAGGATACCCACCGGCCGGCCGGGGCCGATTTCGCCGGCGGTTACCTGCTGCAAAGCATTGGCGTGATGCCCGTGACCTTTGCCGGGCAAGTGGCACGGGGCCGCAAGCTCTGGGGCCAGCCCCTGCGCGACTACATGCGGAACTACAACCACGTGGCCGGTATCAACATTCTCGGCGACTGCCTGCCCCACGCCGACAACTTCCTGGAGCTGGCCGAGGAGAAAGATGCCTGCGGCCTGCCCAAGCCCCGCCTGCACTTCACGGCCCAGGCCAACGAGCAGCGCATGAACGCCCACGCCGAGAAAATCATGCGTGACATTTGGGAAGCCGCCGGGGCTACCGATATCTGGGCATTCCAGCGCTACGCGCACGTTATCGGCACGGCCCGCATGGGCCGGAGCGGCGACGATGCGGTGGTGGATGCCAACGGCCGCGCCTTCGACGTACCCAACCTTTACATCTCCGATAATTCGACCTTTCCCAGCGCCCTCAGCGTAAACCCGGCCCTGACGATTATGGCCCTGAGCCTGCGCACGGCGGATAAGTTTTTGGAGAGCCTATAAAAAGAACGTCATGCCGAGCGCAGCGAAGCATCTTGCGTATGGTAGTAATCCAATTGATTGATTTAGTGATGCACGCGAGATGCTTCGGCTGCGCTCAGCATGACGTTCCAAAAACCAACCAATGAAGTCCTTCCTTACAGAAATCACCCAACACTTCGGCAGCGGTAACTACGAGGGCGACCAGTACGGTGGCGCGGGCGGCCACAACGGCAATGGCCTGCCCACGGGCTTGCCCAACAATTTCATGTTTGCCACCGGCATCGAGTGCAGCTACCCGACCATTGATAACGGCAAAACCCGCCGCGACCTGCTGGCCGAGTGCGACCA
>JAYULN010000585.1:0-19382 GCA_043763525.1 Hymenobacter sp. | reverse complement strand
TTCGCGTCCCCGTGCCGTTCGGGCGGCTTTACTGGCGCGGGGACGCGAACTGCACCGTTCGCGCTACAACCTGCCGCATAACAGCAGGTGGGTAAGTTAAGCCGCCGTTTTCCTTCGGCCGCTTCGGCAGTGGGTCAGGTTGGGGCGGGAATGGTCACTGGCTGATAGTGATTTTTCCAACGCCGCACCAGCAGCCCTTCCTGCTCGTGGGCTTGGCTCGGTGTCAGGAAGTCGCAGCTGCCATGCGGGCGCAGCTCGTTGTAGGCCCGCACCGACCGGGCCACCAGTGCGTCGGCCCGTGCAAAGCCGGACGGCTGGAGCGTGAGGACAATTACTTTTCGTTAAATCAGTAAAGCGCCGATGCATTGTCACGAAGTATACAGACCGTCAATGGGCGTTGGTCGCGCCGCTCTTGTCCGGGAAAGTGACGGACTGTGGCATGACAGCACGGGACAATCGGCTGTTTTTCAGGGCCGTGGCGTGGCTCTTGCGCACCGGTGCGGCGTGGGCTGACCTGCCCGAGCGATTCGGTAAGCCTAATTCGATTTGCCGCCGCTTTCGCCGGCTGGCCCCCAAAGAGGTGTGGCAAACGATTTTTGACGCCTTAAACGCGCCGAAATCGGACTGGGTGATGCTCGATTCAACTGTGCTACGAGCCCACCAACATTCGGCGGGCCAAAAAAAGTGACCCCGTAACCGAGTGTTTGGGCCGCAGCCGGGGTGGGATGAGCACCAAAATCCACGCCTGCATTGACGCGCTGGGCAACGCTGTGCGCCTGGTGGCCACCGTCGGGCAGGCCGGCGATTGCCTGCGGGCGCGGGGGTTACGCGAGGGCCTGGACACGCGCATGGTCATTGCCGATACGAGCTACGACAGCGATGCCAACCGGGCCTATTGGGGTTCTTCTTCCAAAAGGGCGGATTTACACGCTAAGCATATTTTAGCTTCTGGGCGTAGTTATAGACTGTTCCATAAGCTACACCTAACTGCTTGCTGACCTGATTTATAGAGAGGCCTTCGCCCAGGAGTTGGGTAATGGCCTGCTGCTTGACCTGAGCCAGGGGAGGGCGGGCCACGTGCTTGCCCTGGGCTTTGGCCCGCGCCATGCCGGCGCGCACGCGCTGGCTGATGAGCGCGCTCTCAAACTGGGCCAGCGAGGCCATGACGTGGAAAATCAACTCGCCCGTGGGCGTGGTGGTGTCGATGTTTTCCTGGTAGGAGATGAAGTCCACGCCCAGGCTCTGGAATTCCTTCAGCGCATTGACCAGCGCCTGGGTGGAGCGGGCAAACCGGTCGTAGCGCCAGACCAGGACCACATCGAGCTGCCGTTTCTTGGCGGCGGCCATCATCCGTTTATAGTGGGTCCGTACTTCGCTGGTGCCCGAGGCCTGGTCGACGTATTCCTCGACCACGGCGAAGCCCCGCCGCTGGGCGTACTCGCGCAGTGGCCGCAGCTGCTCTGTCGAGGGTGGAGACGCGGGCGTAGAGGGCGACGCGCTTGGGCTGGTCAGTCGGGAGAACGGGCATGGAGAGGGCTATCAAAAAGGAGTTCCTTTGCAAAGCTACTTTTTGGGGCGTAAAATCGGCCTTGCCCCCCCCAAAAACGCGGGTGGTTTTGCCCACCCTTTTTGATAGCCCATGCCGCAGGAGTTTCTCGCCACCGCCGAGCGCCTGCGCTACCAGACCGTGCCGGCCACGCTGCTTGAAGCTGACATCCGCCAACACTTCCACCTGACGGAAGCCGACCGCACCTTTCTGATGTCGTTTCGCGGTGCCGCCAATCGCCTGGGGCTGGCCCTACAGCTGGGCGTGCTGCGGCTGATGGGCTTTCTGCCAGAGGGCTGGGCGCGCCAGCTGCCACCCGAAGCCGTGGCCTTCGTGGCCACGCAGCTAGCGACGGAGGCCGCCTACCTCGTCCACTATGGGGCACGGCAGCAAACCCGCAGCGACCATTTCAGGGCCGTGCTCCGGCACTTGGGGTTTCGCAAGTGGGAGCCGCTGGATGCGGCCTGGTTGGAGCCGTGGCTGGTGGAGCAGGCCTTGGAGCACGACAGCGACCGGGCGCTGCTGGCCATGACGTGCCTGAAGCTGCACCAGGCCCGCATCGTTCGTCCGGCCATCGGCACGCTGGAGCGCCTAGTGGGCGGCATCAGCGACCTGGCCACGCAGGAAACCTACCGGCGGCTGGCTCCTCTGCTCACGGACAAGGTGCGCCAGCAACTCGATGCCCTGCTGCTGCCCGAAGCCGGGAGGAATACGACCCGCCACCGCTGGCTGGTGCAGCCGGCGACGGTGAACAATCCGGCCGCCATTACGACGGCCCTGGACAAGCTCCGCTACCTGGACGGCCTCGGCGTGGCCAACTGGGACGTGAGCAGTTTGCATCCGAACCGGCAGAAACGGCTGGCGCTGCTGGCCCGCAGTCGCTCGAATCGAAACCTGGAGCGCTTGCCGGTCGCTAAACGCTACCCGGTGCTCGTGGCGTTTGTGCGCGAGAGCTACCTGACGCTGACCGACGAGGTGCTGAGCATGTTCGATGCCTTCTGGGAACAGGGCCTGGCCAAGGCCCGGCGGGCGCACGACCAGTACCAGCAGCACGTCGTCGCGGCGAAGGACACCGCGCTGCGCACGCTGGCCCAGGCCGTGGCCATCGTGCTCGACGAGGACCAGACCCCGGCCGGGCAGGTGCGGCCCAGCATCTACGCCCAGGTGCCGCGCGAGGACCTGGTCCTGGCCTGGGAGGCCGTGCAAACGATGCTCTACCCGACCCGCCACTCCCACCTGAGCTTCCTGGGGTCCTCTCAGAAAACGGAATAAATAGCACGTTAAGGAATTTTGCGTCAGTCATCGGTAACATAGCACGCATGGGTTTTTACTACGGCAGAATCTCCCTCTCTACACGTTTGCATCGACCAGCGCAGGTGCTGCCGGTAACAGTGGTTTCGTGGTGGCCCTGACCAAAAGCCGGCGGACGGTGGCCAAGTGAAAGGCTTTGCCCCGGCGGGTGCGGTACCCGGCCTCGTTGAGTTCGCGGGCAATCTGCGTCAGGTTGTGGCCTTGTAGCTGCAGCAGCGTTGCGACCCGACTCGCCTGTTTATTGGCTTGGTGTTCCCGGGCGTTCTGCTGGCGCACCACCAAGCCCCGTTGCCGGGCCTCGGCCGTCAGGTTTGCCGGCGTGCCCAACGTGGCTCCCCGCGCCTTTTTGGCGGTGAGCGCGTCCTTGGTCCGCTTGGAGATGGTTTCCCGTTCGTGCTGGGCCAGCACGGCAAACAAGCCCACGGTAAGCGTGTTCGCGTCAGGCATGTCGCAGCAGACAAATTCTACCCCCGCATCGCGCAGCGTGAAGATAAAGCCCGCATTACGTGAGAGCCGATCGAGTTTGGCGATGAGCAGCACCCCGCCCGCCTGCCGGGCCGCCGCGATGGCGGCCAGCAGTTGGGGCCGGTGGTTCTTCTTGCCGCTCTCGATTTCGACGTACTCTTCGCGTAAGGCGGTCAGGTCGGCCACGAAAGCGCGGGTCGCCGCCCGTTGGGTCTCCAGGCCCAGGCCCGACGCGCCCTGCTTCTGGGTCGAAACCCGGTAGTAGGCAAAGTAGGGACGGGCGGGTGACGGGGAATGACGCAGCATAAATGATGGGCAAAACCAATGAATTCGGCAAAGCTAACATTTTTCAAACGGACGTTTGGAAAATGTTAGCCCCCGTTTTCACTGCAGATGCCCCCGTCTTTGTTGAATGAATGGTCGTGCCGGCTTTCTTCTGCCGGAAACAGAATGCCCCGGCTCGGACGGCCGGGGCATAATAAGAAGTATCGAAAAGGCAGGCGTTGAATTTGAGGGCTCATTGTTGCTCCGTTAGTTCAACTGCGGCGAATTGTACAGCTTTCTGTTGGCCAGCAGCTATTTTCTGAACACTGCTGGCTGAACAAGTTTTCTGAACGGACTTTAGCAGTTTTTTAGAGAATTCATAAGCACTTGGACAAGTTGCTGAATTGTTCACTCAAACGAGCGAATGATTGTGCTGACAGGCGCGTTCATTCGGAATAATATTCTATTCACTCGTGATTTTTCGAATTCGTTCCCCGAACTCGGTAACATAAAGCGAACCTTTTGCTCCGACTACAATTCCAGAAACTGCCAGAAACTGCGCGACCCCTGCCGCGCCATCAGCAAAACCGGGCGTTCTTGTTCCTGCTACCGTGGAGACCACCCCGGCGGGGGTCACTTTCCGGATGCAATAATTGCCCGCATCAGCTACCAGCAAATCACCGTGGGCATCGACCGCCAACCCTGTTGCCCCGTGGAATTGCGCAGTGCTACCCGTTCCGTCAGCATAGCCACGTACACCAGTGCCCGCCAATGTGCTCACCATCCCATTAGGAGCAATTTTCCGGATGCGGTATCCTGCGAACTCGGCCACGTAGAGATTGCCTTGGCCGTCGAGAGCCAGGCCCTCGGGGCCGGAAAATTGGGCGCTGTTACTTGGGCCGTCGGCAAAGCCGCGCTGGCCGGTGCCAGCTACCGTGCTTACGGTTCCATTCGGCAATACTTTGCGGATGCGGTTGTTGTCATAGTCCGAAACATACACCACGCCCTGGCCGTCGATAACCAGCCCGTTGGGGCCATTGAATTGCGCGGTAGTCGCGCCGCCATCGGCAAACCCGACTGCTCCCGTGCCGGCAAACGTGCTCACTACGCCCCCAGGCGTAATCTTACGCAGGCAGCTGTTGCCATAATCGGCCACGTACAGATTGCCTTGGCCGTCAAGCGCAACATCCACCGGGCTATCGAACCGGGCAGCGGTCAAGGAACCGTTTATGAAACCAACCGTTCCGTTTCCGGTCAGCGTGGAGACCAATCCAGATGGGGTAATCTTACGGATGCTGGAATTGCCAGCATCCGCTACATACACGTTCCCCTGCGCATCCACGGTAGCTCCCTCCGGGCCGTAAAATTGCGCTACGGTGCCATTGCCGTCCGTAAACCCATCGGTGCCGTTTCCGGCCAGCGTGCTGACGGTGGTATACCCGAACGCCGGCTCAGCGGGCACTTCTTTGTCTTTTTTGCAGGCCACCACTCCTGCCAGCAGGAGGATGCTCAATGATAGGGAACGTAGGGATAGCATTTTCAACGGGAATGGTTTGTTGTTCAAAAGCAGGGTGGTTGGGGCGGGCGTTTCTGGGTAAAAAAATAAAGTGGTATGACTCACAAAGTATAGCTCAATAGCTCAGGAGCACATTTTAGGTGCTTTTACTCCAGCAATAAGCGCGCGGATTGTTTCCAGCCGCTCAGCCGTAGTAAATACATTCCCCGTGGCAGCTCACCGAAATTCAACGACAGGTTGGCCTGCGCGTTCGGCAAAACCGTAGCTTGATAAACGCAACGTCCTACCGCGTCCCAAAGCTCTGCCTTCGTGGGCTGGGCAAAGTGCCCGAACACGGTGATGCGGCCAGCACTGGGGTTTGGCGCGGCCTGCCAGCGCCCCACCGACAATGGAGCCGCAGCACCAACCGAGAGCGGGTTTGCCATGACCTGCACGGCGAAGTCACGCACCTGCCCAACCTCCACGGCCCGGCTACAGGGGCTGGGCACGCCGGTCAGGGGAATAGCATCGTCGTGGGCAAAGGATGACACCCGAAACCGCAAAGGCCGTCCGGTTAGCGCCGCGGCGGGCACGGTGAGGGTGCCCATGCTCCCATACGGCTGCGGCTGCGCTACCAGCGAATTGAACACCAACTCGCCGGGCGATTCGAAGATGCCGTTGTCGTTGGCATCGAGCCAGGCAAAGCACGCGGCCCCTACAAAGTTGGAATCGGCGAAGCGAAGCGGGTAGCTCACGCCCTGGGTTAGGGTGAGGGCGGCCCTGGTGCAGGTTTCATCGCGGTACCCCGGCGAATTCCAGGGCTGATGATAGAAAAATGACGTCCCTATTTTGAGGGTATCGAACCCGTGCTGGGCAATGGTAGCCCCAAAGGTGGGTACGGGTAAACACGCGGCCGGTCGCGGGCCGGCCGTGAGGGCGCCAACGGTCACGTAACTGGTTTTGGTAACGGTTTGGGAGCCATACGCATTGCGGGCCTGCAACGAAACCGTGTACGAGCCGGTAGCCGCGTATTGGTGCATCGGATGCTGCTGGGTCGCCGTGCCGCCGTCGCCGAACGACCACTGCCACCCGGCCGGTGTGTACTGGCTCGTGTCCCGAAACTGCACCAGGCCGTTGCACGCCGCCGGCAGGTCAGCGATAAAGCCGGTGCGCGGGGCCACGGCCGGCGGCAGAATAATTACGGTATAGTCCTCCGCTTCCCCTACCACATAAGAGCGCATGCAGGCCCCGGTAACATGTGGTGGAAAGTGAATAGTCGCCCGCATCCGCGTAGCGCCCGCCATTGCGCCGGGTGGGATGCGAACATTGAGTTGGTGGGGACTGAATTGCACGAGTGGCCCCGTGTGCTCCGACTCCGCAAACTGCCCGTCCTGGTTGTAGTCAATCCAGACTTCCACCGCGGCCCACGGGCCGTTGCTGGAAAATTGCCAGGGCAGCGATTCGGCGCGCAGCTGGTACGTTTGGCCCGCCTGCACGGTGGTGTACCGGGCGGTGTAGTCGCGGTAGCCCACGCCAGGCCCCCGGAAATCGGTGTTGTCCAGGGTGGCAAAATGAAAGCGCGTGAAGTAGGCCGGGCTGTCGTTGGTGCCGCCGCTGGCTACCCCGGAGCAGTAGCTGGGGCAATTGGTAGCCACGGCTAACCGCTGCCGCACGGTATCGCGCCCAAAGGCATTCTGGGCCACCAGGCGCACCTCGTACAGGCCCGGCGTGCCGTAGGTGTGGGTGGGGGGGCTGGCCTGGCTGCTCGTGCTGCCGTCGCCAAAATCCCAGGCGTAGCTGGTGGCCCCGCCGGTGGTGGTGTTGGCCAGGCTCACCCGCACCGGCCCGCAAAGCTGCTGGTACTGCAAGGCGAAGGCCGACGTGGGGCGGGCCGTATTGGGCAAGAGGATAAGGGAATAATCTTCGGCCTGCCCCGATTGCACCGCCATGCACGGGCCGGTACCCGTACCGCCCGCCGCATCGGCCACAATGCGCAGGCGCAACGCCCGGTTGTAGATGAGCCCCAGGGCCGAAGCAATGTTGAGCGGGACCGTTGGGCTTTGCACCGCCAGGCCCTGGTAAAGTAATTCGCCAGGGCTGGTAAATTGGCCGTCGTCGTTCAGGTCGAGGTATACCCGCACGTCATGTGGGTTCGGCCCGGTGGTGAGCTGCAGGATATAAGAACGGTCGGCAGTGAGCGTAGCGCGGTAGGCACAGCTGAAATCCTCGTAGCCGGCCTGCCCGTCGGCTGAGGTGTGGTCCAGGCCGGCCAGGCGCACGCGCGTCAGCCCGAACTGACAGCAATAAGCCGTGGTGGCGGGCTGGCAGCTACTCACCCGAGGCCCGTCGTTGCGCACTCGCACGTAGGCCACACGACTGAGCGAGTCACACCCGCCGGCATTGCACGCACGCAGCCGCACGGCATAGGTGCCTGCTACAGCATACGTATGCGTCGGGTTCTGCTGGGTACTCGTGCCGCCGTCCCCGAACTGCCAGCGCCACGTGGTGGGCGAGTTCAACGAGGCATCGTGGAAAGCCACGACTCCGCTACACGTAATGGTATCGGGCGAAGTAAAGCGGGCCACCGGAGCCGCATTGCTGGCCGAAATGCGCACCTGATAATCTTCCGTTTGAGAATACTGAGGCGTAGAGCATGCGGTCGGAATGGGAGCGTTCACGTAGTCGGCGGCGATACGCAGCCGCAGCGGCTGACCGAGCGTGGCCGTTACCGGTACGGTGAAGCTGGCGGAGTGGGCCCGCGCGTTGAGTGAATACAAGACGCGCTCACTGGGAGTAAAAGCGCCGTCGTTGTTATAATCAACCCATGCCACCGCGTTTTCAGTGGCCGAGGTGCCGGTTTCCACGCGTAAAGTGTAAGAAGTGCCTTGCAATAGGTTGGCTCGGCGCTGGCAACTGTAGTCGCGGTAGCCGTCTGCGCTGCCGTTGGTGGTGGTATCCAGGTTGGCTAACTGGACCCTGTTTATACCCATACCAAAAGGGAAAGCACTTGACGGCGCTGAACGAGGAGTACAGCTTGGATTAATAGTACACTGTCCACGAGCAACGCCATGGACAAAACACAGTAGTGCACTTGCAAATAAAACTCTAATGAAACCATGGCTAAGTAACAAATCCATGATTCATTCTATGCGACTTTGAAGTTTTCCCAACTCCAATACTGACCATATAGGATTAGATACAAAAGGAATAATCCTACCGGAACGGAAGACAACAATAATTTAACTATTCTATTCGTTAATATACTCGGGCTTTCGACTATTTTGGTTCGAAGGAGCATTACGTTATAGTAGATACCAAATAATACTAAAAGTAGTGGCAAAATAGCCAAGGCTGTTACAGCATGTAAGAAACCATCATCAAGAACACCCTTAGTAAATAATAAAATATATGGTAGTATTAACAAATAACTTATCAATCCTAAGATTAAACCTAACCGCATGTTATAAACAACTATCGGAGCAGCTATCGTAAACATTACAACTGAACCTAATAATGCCAATACTGGGAAATGATTTGCAAAGCCAGCGGATACTCCTAAAAGGAATAAAACAATCCAGGAGGTCGTCACTGCTGTGAGCAGATATAAAAGGTATAATCTCATCACTTTGACCTTTGCGGTTGAGCATTTGAAAATTGTTTATTCCAATCCGTTACATTATAAGTTTTCCCCCCTGATTCTACGCTGGTGAAGTTACCCTTCTTGTCAGTCGTCAGCGTAAGATTAACCTTAGTAATATTTCTGTCTTCGTTATCACCCGGAAGTTCTGTGAACGGCCCTGTATTTCTTCCGACATTCTCATCTATCTGCCCTACTCCTAGAAACACATTTTGTCCGCTTGGGTCAGAAATAAATGCTTCTGTACTTGGGAAGTTATCACCTGTGAGTTTGCCAGAAACAGATAGGGTACCCGCTTTTTTATTTTCAGTAATTGAGAAGTCGGAATACACATCAATATTAGGCGTGCCAGGAGGTGTTTTAGGGTTTGCAGCAGCAGCGTGTGTTCCAAACTTGAAAGATTTAGTATCTCCCTCATTTGAGATAGTAAAATCTTTGGAGAATGAAATAGTAGGCTTAGCTGTTTTTGAGTCGTTTGGATCCGAAGTATAAGTAGGTGAACTCCAGCCATAAGCTGATACCCTTGTTTTATCGGTATCAAACAATATTCTCTGGTGAGATCTTGCTGTGGGACCACTACCATTTGCATAAGAAGGAGTATTAGAATAGCCCCTCGAGTCTCCGTGGAATCCAAAACCAAATGTTGTGAACGGAGCGAAAGACCTGATTGTAATCGGATACGGTATCTGACCGTCCGGGTCAATGAATCTCATTGGATTGTTAAAACAATACGAATAAGGAGACATGTCAGGCATTTTATCTGCCATCGGATCAAGTGAAGCCCAACGGCCCAATTGAGGGTCGTAATTGCGGGCTCCATAGTCCAGCCAATCCAGCCCGAATTCACTTAGCTTTTCCTTGCCATTGAACTGGAACTTGCTGTCGTAGGTGCTTGAAGATTCGATGCCGACCAGGTTCAAGCCAAATGGGTCGTAGTTGTTCTCCTGAATAGCCACAGCAGTAGTGATTTTCAACTGTAAGTCGTCAAAGTAAGCAGGTACCCCGCTATCGTTCACTAGGCTTACTTCCACGTAGCCGGCGCTGTCGGCCCGCAGGCCAGTCGTGAGCTGCTGCCACGCATCGGTAGCGGTGCGCTGTACGGGCCGGGTGTGGGTGGCCACGAGCTGGCTGTCTTTCGAAAACAGGTCATAGCGCAGGTATGCCGTGGGCACCGTCGCCAGGCGTAGATTGAGCAGTTGCGGTACCACCGCTACCGAAGTACCGATGAAAGGGAACCCACGCCGCCGACCGGGCACTGCCTGCTGCCGGTCGGTACCGGCCGCACCCGATACTCCGGCTAAGGCGGCACCGGTTACAATGGCTCCTTTCTGCGCCAGCATGGCCAGCGGTGAGGTGTGGTCGTAGCGGCCGTATACTTCGGCATACACGCTGTCGCTGGCGGCCACCGCCACCCGGATGCTGGGGCCTTGCCGGCGGCCGGTGTGGGCATCGAGCCGAGACACGTAGTCGCCGGTTCGGGCGTGGGCCGCGTCGCGCAGGCGCGTGTCGGCCACATGGGCGAATTCCTGCTCTTCTTCCGAAGCATTCGCTGGCTCCATCCCCGCCGATTTTTGGAAGGCGCTGCCGCCATCGGCCGTGAAGGCCACGCGCAGGTTGCCCAGGTGGTCCTTGAGGTGGTACTCGTATTTCCAGCGATACGGCCCGGGACTGGGGCTTGCAGTGTAAAGCAAACGGCCTTCTGAGGTGGGCGCAAATTTCAGCACCTTGTCGTTATTCGCATTATCTTCGTACACAAAGCCGCCAGCGTAATCAGTATTATGCTCCAGCCAGTACCGTTGCCCCGGTTGCCCATAGGCTGGGTTGGGCTCCCACGTGTGCTTCTGGAGTTTCGCACCACTCGCCGTGTAGGAAAAGCGAACGTACTTGGACGTGTTGTTTTGGTACAAGTAAATCCATTCCGGCTTGTTGAGGACGTTATAGGTGATGCCCGTAATCCCCTTATTGCGGTCCGAATACAGATTGCCCATCAGGTCATACGTGTATTCATCGGAACTACTGCCGGCGGTATAGGAACCGGTCGTGTCGTGAAAGTCGTGCGTCGAGGCCGTCGTGGCGGCATCATCAACGGCCACGAGGTGGTTGCCGTCGTAGCTATAGGACAAGTTATCCAGCGGGCCCCAGGTCTCGTTTGACGCGCCGGGGGCCGAAGTCCGCCCTTTCCGGTTCATGTGCAGCAGGTTGCCATTAACATCATAAGTGATGCCATCGGCGGAGAAGTCTTTCAGATTGACCGCCCAGCCGCTGCCGCCGTAGGTGCGGTAGTCGGCGCTGCTGATGCGATTAACAGGGTCGTAATGGTACGCGTAACCACGCACGCCTAAGCCGTTTCCTGCGATGGCCGGGTTGTTCGTTTGCCACATCGCTTCCGAAACATTGCCGTTGTACTGGGGGGTGCTGCCAGCTTGGCTCTGGTGGTTATCGTACATCAGCTCCATCCCGAACAAATCCGTGCCTTCGGTGGCGGAGTTGTCACTATTGGGGTCGACCCCGGCGTAATACGCAACATTGTTGGTCAGGTCGCGGTTGTTGATGTTCGTCAGCCAGCCCCGGATGTTGTACCGGTAGTCCACCGACTGCAAAAACGAGGCCCCGGTCGTCATCGTGATGCCGTCTAAGCTGTGGAGTTTCTTGTCCACCAACTGCCCAATTTCGTTGTATTCCTGCCGGGCCAGCACCACCTTGGGCTGGCTGTCCACCTGCTGCCGGGTTTCGGTGAGCCGGCTGGCGTGGTCGTAGGTAAATTCCTGCAACAGCGTGTGCTGCGGTGCTCCGGCCTGACTGTTGGTGGGGTAGTTATGAGTCACCAAGGAGTTGGTCGTGCGCCCCGCAAAATCCACTAGCTTAGTGGTGCGCTCCGAGCCGGTTGGGAACAAGTCCTGTTGCGTTTGAATGGGATGGTACTGCGCATCGTAGTACATCGCCGTCGTCAGCCACGGGCCCGGGTAGTAATCGCTGCCGAGCACGCGTTCGGAAACGCCCGTTACCTGACCAGTTACGACCAGATTGCATTTGGAGGACGCCACGCCATTTTCGGGGACAAACGCTTTGTTTGCTAACGTCGTTTGGGTATAATCATCATAATAACTAACCGTTAATAAGTCGCTCTCGGACACGCTTTGGGGAAAAGATGCCGTCAGCGTATAGCCCACGCTGGTATTGTCGCGCTGCTCAACAAAAACGGTTTCGGCGTCGAGCACCGTCTGCAATGCTGCCCGGCCGCGGCCGTCGTACCACTGCCCGGTAGCCACCACCCGCCCTAGCCCGTCATACTTAGTAAATAGCCAGATGCCTTGGTTTAACTGGTTGGCATCTTGCTGCAGCACGGGCAGGTTGCGCTGATTGTACGCAATGCTGACGATGCCCGAGCCCGGAACTTGCTTCTCCGTGATGCGGCCCCGGCCATCGTATTCGTAGCGGAAGCACCAGCGCGACTGGAAGGTGGCCAATTGAGGAGCAGCCAGTGCCCAAGTGCCGCTGGCCGGAATTTCATTGACTGCCGCAGGCGGAATGACCAAGCGCAGCCGGTCCAGCTCATCGTACACGTAGTACGTGCGCAGGTCGCAGGCACCCACTATTTTTTTCAGCACCACGTGGCCCTGGCGGTCGGTGTACTGCACCGTGAGCAGGTCCTGCTCGTCGCGGGTTTCTTTGGCTTGCAGGGTTCCGGCATCGTAAAATCCGGGGGAAGAACACACGCCCCCGGCGTAGTCGATGCGCCGCACTTCGGTGGCCGTGTTGGCCCGTTCGGCTAGTTTAACGGAATGGTCGGTGGCGGTGGCGGGCTGCCACGCGGCCCCCGGGGCACCTTGCTTGGCCACGCGGTCCAGCGGCGACGTTTCGTATTCGGTGTTGGCCCAGGGAGCCGTGTCGTTGGCGATGCGGTCGCCGTTGGCCTGGTAAAAATTCGACTGCTGGTTCAGCGCGTTGGTTTGGTAGAGGCCCGTTCCGCTCACGGCGTAGGGCAAATAGGTGCGCACGGGCCGGCCCAGGGCGTCGTAGGTAATGGGTGTAACGAGGTTCTGCGTTTGGGGAGTGGCCTGAATACCGGTTTTCTGCATCGGGCGGCCCAGGCCGTCGAAGTAGGTGATTTGCCGGTTGCGCGCCGCGAGGGCGGCGGCACCCAACTGCCCTTCCATCGTAAAGCCTCTATCCAGCAGGGTACTCTCGATGATGTAGTTGTAATTATTGCTGTTATCGCCCGCCACGGTCACCGACTGCGTCGACACGCACCCGGCACTATTGGTAACGGCCACGGTGTACGTAGTGGTAGTGCCCGGATGCACGCGCACGCTGGCCGCCGTGGCCGAGCTCAACAGGCCGTTGGTGGGGCTCCAGCTATAGGTGGTGCCGGCCGCACCGCCCGATACGGAGGCCGTGAGCCCGGTGGCATAGTCCGGGGCACTGGCCGCCGCGACGGCAATGGTGAATTGCGGCACGAGGACCGTGGTGAGGGCCAAGGCAGAAGACGTGGCTTCGCAGCCGGCCGAGGTGCGCGCCCACATGCTGTAGCTCCCGGCTGCGGTAGCAGCATAGCTTGCGCCGGTGGCACCCGAAATGTTGGCCCCGTTGAGACGCCACTGGTAGCTGGTACCGCCCACGGGGGGCACGGATAGCACGCGGCTGCTGCCAAGACAAATGTTCAGCGGTCCGTTGGCGGCGATGGCCACATTGGGCGCTGGCAGGGCTGTGACGGTTACCCAGCCCGACGAGGCGCTGCAATTGGTGCTGTTGGTCACCGTGACGTAGTACCTGCCGGCCGTCGAGACGCGAATGCTGGCGCTGGTAGCCCCCGTGCTCCAATTATATGCGCTGCCGGCACTTGCGGTCAGGTCCACGTAATCGCCGGGGCACAGCGCCAGCGAACGGGATGCGCTCACCGTCGGTGCGGGGTATATACCGGTCACATTAACGGTGGCGCTGGTGAGCGTTTTGCCAGCCGAATTGGCCGTGACGACGTACGCCCCGTTGGCTCGCACGGTAAACAATACCTGCACACCCGACTGCGCCTGCACCGTCACACCGTTCAGGGTTAAGTTATAAAGCAGCGTACATCCATCCGGGCTGTCAGCCAGTAGTTCCACCTCGGTACACGGGTCGGCACCATTGCCCGTTGGTTGTAGGTCCACGCTATAGCAGGAGGCTAATGGAGGGTCGGGGAACAAATTTGCTGCCCCTGGCGCGTTAATTTTTTGCGCCATTGCAGCAAAGGAGCAGCTTAGGAGAAATAACGCACCGATTAGGCGAAAGAAAAATTGAAGACGGTAGGAATGTGCCATGAAGGGAGGAAACAGGAGCGCAGGCGTTATTGCTGGTAATGGTAATCCAGGTGTTTGGTGATGTTTCCTTCCGCGTCTCTCGCCAGTTTCAGGCGTTGCAGGCCGTCGTACTCAAAGAAGGTGGGTCGATTGGCGGGGTCGGAAGTGCTGGTGGCACCCACCAGCGGGTCGTGCGTGTAGCTCGTCATTTGGGCAGCCACCGGGCACAGCCGCACGTCATCAATGTCGACCTGTCGGCCGTAGGCGTCAATGTTGACCGAGTTTCCTTGGTTCACGTGCACCCGGAAGCGGACGAAGCGGTAATCCTGGTCGTTGGCATTCGCAGGTCCTTCGTAACGGCTCAACTCTTGGTCGACGAATACATACACGTTGGCCAGGCCTCCTTTGGCCCAAAAGCTTACCTCATAGTCGCCGGCGGGCAGGTTGCCGCGGCCTACGCCCCAGCCACCGTCCAGGCGGTAATACCCCCGTCCGGTGAAGCCTCGCCCCGTTTGCAGGTGCGTAGTCAGGCCGAGCCGGGGGTCGTAATCCCAATTGTTCGGGTTAAAGGTGACGTAGCTGTTCCCCACAAATTGGCCATTCACATCGGCTTCAAAGCCCGCGTAGGCCACTTGGTTGGGTGCCGCGTTTTGCGCAATGGCGACCGGTAGGCTCTTCGCGTAATCCCAGATGTAGGCAGTCGAAAAGGCCCCTTCGGTTTGCAGGCCAAGTAAGTTGCCGCGACTGTCGTAGCCCGTGCAGGTGCGCTTGAGGCGCAGGTTAGAGTCGAGGTTCAGCAAGGCCGTGCTGCCTGAACCCGCAAAGGCGGCGCGGGAATATTGGTTATCCGCAATACTCCCGCTGAGCTCCAGCTGCCACGTCTGGTAAGGTTTCACCATAGTCGTACTGGCTCCGGGGAAAGTGTAGGTTTGCACCGTAGCCCCCGTGATGCGGCCGTTCAGGCTGTTGATAACTTGCACCGGGCTATTCAGCATGTACAGCCCGGTCATAGCGGCCACCGCGCGCGCCACGGAGTTGGTAGCCCCCACGGGAGTATTGGCCAATTCAAAAGGATACGTATACCCCACTGCCTGCGTCAGGCCCGTGCTGCTGGTGGTGAACTCAGCCGCTGGTAGATTGATGGTCTGGTTTTCGAATGTTTTGTATTGGGAAATCTTGGTGGTCGCGACGCCGTTGTTGCCAGCGGCGTCAAATAGGGTAGTGGTTTCTTGCGAAGGCAGAAACGCATAGGTAAAAAACTTATACGCGGCCCCTTGCATGGCAAAAAGCCCCCCCCCGCAGATGTTCAGCTGCCGGCCGTTGGCCGTCTTGGCGTAATCGGTAGCAGTACCGTTGGCGTACGACGTGTAGGTGGTCTGGTGCCGCTTTACGCACTGCCCCGCGGCCGAATACGAAGCCGCTTGCAAGAGCAGCCCCCGTTCGAAAGCGCGGGAAGAAAACTGGTCGTAAATCATCGACCCCTGCGGGGTTTTCTCCAGAGAGAACAGCGGAGGCTCGTCGAAGTGGCCATTGTCGAGGCTCACGTTGCGGTCGCTGTCGATGGTGGGCGCAAAATTGGTGAAGTAGTATTTCGAGTAGCTGCCGTCGCTACGTTTTTCTACTACTTGGCTGTAGCCCACGTGGCTGCCCTGGCTGTTGCCGCAAGCCGGCAATACCGATTGCGATGAAAACGTGCTCACCTGGTACTTGGAGCTGCTGCTGTTGCCAACGCCTTCGAATTGCCGCTGGTTGTAGACATACTCAATCTGGCTACCCAGCGTGCCGCTGGAAGGCAATTGCGCCGGGTTGGCCCCAGGCGTGTAGCCCGAGACGTAGTAATACTCCGTCACCGTTTGGTCGCCTGGGCCGGGGAGCGCAACGGTGGCGCTGGTTATTTTTTTGACGCGCACACCGCCCGCAGTCTGGGTGGTTGTGAGCGAAGCATCAAGCGAGGTGCGCAGCTTAGCAACCTGGCTGCCATACTGGTGCTGCTCATATTCAAAGTTGCTGTACCCACCGGTGGGGTAGGTAATGCGGGTGAGCAGGCCCCGCAAATACACCGAGGCACTCGTGTTAGGGGCACGCATAGCCGCATAGGCCCCGATGTTGCCGTAGTCCGGAAAGTTGGGAGTGGTTGAATTCGAGGAGTTCGACTCGTTCGTGATGTTGTTGTAAAAGCCCCAGTGGTCGCTCACAAACATGAGGTAATTGGGCAGGCCGGGGGTGTTGGTGCCAGACAGGCCCAGGTTGCCGTAGTAATCAAACCGGTGCGGGGGCTTGGCCAGGCCGTCCTGGCCGGTTTCGGTCACGCTCAGCAGCGTCAGGCGCTTGGCAAGGTCGTTGGTGTAGCCCAGCCCGTAGGTTTTGAGCACCTGGCCCTGAGCCTTGATTTTAATGGCGTCCAACTTCTGCCATTGCATGCGGTTCACCGAATTGGTGAAAGACACCTTGCCGGTGTTCAACCACTTCGCTTCCAAAAAAGGGTAGCTGGTACTGCCCAGGCCGTCGGCGCCGTTCGAAAGGGGTGAGAATTTATCGTACGCCCCAAAACCGCTGGCCGTCGGAATGCACCGCAGTTCCGTGCTGAACGACCGGTCGAACTGCACCTCTCCCAGCCCCGCCTGGATACTTCGCAAATACACTGGGGCCACAAGCTTGCCCACAATAGCCTTCGGGATATTGGTGGCGGTAACGCGGTTGGTACAAGTATTGGTAGTGAAAAAGCCGCCGCCATTGTCCGATTGCACCAGCAACTCGTCGTTGATGTGGTTGTACATCTGGCTCACAAACCGGCCAGCGGTTCCCACGCTCCTCTGCTCCACGGCCTCGCGCTCATACGTCAGGGTGGCCTGGTCGCCGGCGGCAGAAATGACTTTGGTCAAGTACCATGCATTGGCCGTCCAGAAGTCATTCCGCTGGTCGAAAATGTTGATGCTGTACTCGATGGCGGGCCGGTCGGCCGGGGCACCGGCCCCTTCGTCGTGCCCAAAAACATAGCGCGTGCCGTCGGCCGTTGTCACGGTAAAGCCAGCAAACATTTTCGGGTACTGGCTGGCGTAGTTTGTTACCCAAGGCCCATTGGGCGTCACAAAAGGCACGGTCAGCAGCGGATTGGCCACGTTGTTGACGTCTACCTTCACAGGCTGGTCGCACCGCACTTGCCACTTGCCCCGCCCGGCGGTCGTGCCGTTGCCGTCGGCCGCCTTGTAAAAACTCCCGCTTACGCCCGTTGGCAGCGTGAACGAAAACTCGTCGGGCTCCGAATCCAGATACGTATAGTTGTTGCCCGCATCCGGAGTCCGGGACGCCAGTGATTTCAGGAAACTCTCCGTGCCCCAATTGCTGGGCGCTAGAATTTCATTGGAATAGTAATACCCCAGGGCCGGAAACTCAGCGCGCGTCGAGGATTGCGGAACCATAAATTCATCCGGTACCCGGTTAACGGTACGCGTGACGACCCCGCCCGCGCTCAGGCTCCACCCCATGCCCACCCAGCCCGGGTGTTCGTCCGGACGAAACCCACTGGCGTTATACCGCAATTTGACGGGAATGGAAATACTGCCGTGCTGCGCGGTGTACAGCGGCAGCTCGATGTTTGGTGCCCCCGTGAATTGGGAAATTGAAATGGCTCCAAAAGCCCCTAGACTCGCCGCGTTTGGACTTTGAACCCCCACTGGGCTCTGATGACCAGCCGGTTCTGTGGTATTGCTCTGCGCAAGGGAGTTCTGTGCAATACCTATTAACAAGCCGAAATAAAGTACGCTTTTACGCATGTAAGTAGTCGAACATAAGTATTCGGCAGTCAGACCCAATGTTAAATCTTGATTGACAACACTTTCATGTCCGACTACTAACTACTTAATACTGGCTACCTACTTAACCGACCAATTCAGCCGCATCATGGACCAGCACATCATCAACCTTTTCGACGAATACACCCACGCGCCGCTCAGCCGCAAGAAGTTTATGGAGCGGCTGGCGAAGCTGGCCGGGGGCACGGCCCTGGCCTTGGCGGCCCTGGCGGCGCTGGAGCCGGGCTATGCCCAGGCCGCCACCATAGCGCCGGAAACCGATGAGTTGGAGGCCGAAGAGGTAACCTGGATTGGCGACGGCACGGCCATGCGCGGCTACCTCGCGCACCCCAAATCCAAAGGCCGCCAGAAGCGCGGCGCGGTGGTCGTGGTTCACGAAAACCGGGGCCTCACGCCGCACATTAAGGACGTGACGCGGCGCGTGGCCCAGGCTGACTACCTCGCTTTGGGCGTGGATGCGCTGTCGTCACTGGGCGGCACGCCCGCCGACGAGGACTAAAGGCCGCGAGCTCATCGGCCAGCTCGACCCCGCCAAAAACCTCAACAACTACCTGAAAGCCCTGGCCTACCTGCGGGCCCGCCCCGACTGCAACGGCCGCACCGGCTGCGTGGGCTTTTGCTGAGGCGGCGGCCTGGCCAACCAGCTGGCCATGCACGACCCCCAGCTGAACGCCGCCGTGGCCTACTACGGCCAGCAGCCCAAGCCCGAAGACGTGCCCCAGATAAAAGCCGTCGTGCTGCTGCACTACGCCGGCCTCGACCAGCGCATCAACGCCGAAGCGGCCCAGCTGGCCTGGGACCGCACGCTACGATTGTTTAAGGAAAAACCAGGATAACCGGGCAACCAACCGGAATACCGCGGCATCTCTGCGGCATCCATCTGCCCGTTATGCCGAGGAAGAAACCCTTTTTTACTGGCTGCGCTGCTCTTCAAAGCTGGCAGTGGCCTGGCCCAAAGCCCGCCGCCCCCTGCGCCCGACCCAGGCTACCAGCAGGTGAGCGTGGCGGTGCCCCGCGCCGTAATGCTGCTTACGGACGTGGCCAAGGTGCTGTTCTCGCGCGAAGCCGGCCAGGATAAGGTGCAGGCCCTGATAAACCGCCGCCGGACCCGGGCCGAAAAACGCGAGCAAGGACTAACCATCAGCGTGCCCAAAAACCGCCTCACCCGCACCCTGGGGCTCGTGGATTAGCTACCGGAGCATGGGCAAGCGGCAATACCAGGCGCTAGGCCTGGGAAATAAACCGGCTGGTCGGTATTCCCCTTCTGCCCATCCACGTTTTGATTTTTGGGCTGCTTTCGGCCAACGGTTTGCAAGTGCCGGCCCAGAAGAATTCGGGTGTGGCTTTTCCTGCCCACCATTCTCCCTCCATCTAATTGATTGCCGTGAAAACCCGTTTTTTGCACTTACTGGGGTGCTCTCAGAAAACGGAATAAATAGCACGTTAAGGCCTGAAAAGGGGCCGTAGGGGCTGAAAATTACCCGTTGCGCGTTTGGTGCGCCACGAATAGTCCCCGGTTAGGTTGATGTGCTCCCAGCCCAGCGGCGATAAATGGGGCAACAGCGCCTCGTCCACG